>JAVEXM010000029.1:0-4757 GCA_034004025.1 Bacteroidales bacterium | reverse complement strand
TACCTGCATCACAGGCATGTGACCCAGGGTCTGAGACCCGGGATTACTCCTGATATCTGTATCACAGGCATGTGGCCCAGGGTCTGAGACCCGGCGATACCTGCATCCAGGCATATTTCGTCTTCAGGGGCAAATCACCCCAGCTTCGCCAGTGCCTCCCTGATGCGCTTTACCGCTTCGGTAATTCGTTCGTCTGAGGTGGCGTAGGATATCCTGATGCATTTGTCAGCACCGAAGGCGCTGCCGCTGACCATTGCCACCCTGCCCTCCTCGAGGAGGAAGAAGGTCAGGTCATCGGCGTTCTTCATCACCCTGCCGTTATAGCTCTTACCAATAAAGTTGCTTATGTCAGGCATGACATAGAAGGCACCCTGGGGGACTCTCACTTTCAGTCCGGGTATCTCGCCTAGCAGCCTGCATATGAGGTCCCTGCGGCGCAAAAAGGCCTCGCGCATCCTCTCCTTCGAGTCGCTCTTCGAGGTCACTGCTGCCAGTGCGGCTCTCTGGGCAATGGAGCAGACACCGGATGTGAACTGGCCCTGCAGCTTGTTGCACGCCTTTGCCAGCCATAGCGGGGCGCCCATGTAACCTATTCTCCATCCTGTCATGGCGTAACCCTTTGACACCCCGTTGACGGTTGCTACCCTGTCGGCAATCGACGTGAAGGTGGCAAGGCTGATATGTGATCCTGAGAAGGTTATATGTTCGTAGATCTCATCAGAGATGATCAGTATCTCAGGATATTTCTCGAGAACCTTCACCAGGGCCTCCATCTCGTCTCTGGTGTAGACCATTCCGGTGGGATTTGACGGCGAGTTGAACAGCAGGGCCCGCGTACGCGGTGTGATGGCTGCTTCGAGCTGTGCGGGAGTGACCTTGAAGTCGCTCTCTATTGTTGTATGTATTATCACCGGCTTGCCTTCAGCGAATATAATCTGGTCCAGATAACTGACCCAGTAAGGGGCGAGAAGTATCACCTCCTCACCGGGGTCGACAACCGATATGAGAATATTAATAAGGGTGTGCTTCCCTCCTGCTGACACCACTATCTGATCAGGAGTATATTCAAGTCCGTTCTCCTCCCTGAATTTGCGGGCAATGGCCTCGCGCAGGTCGCTGTATCCGGGTACCGGGGGATAGAAGGAGTAGTTATCGTCAATAGCCTTCTTTGCGGCCTCCTTGATGTCATCAGGGGTGTTGAAGTCAGGCTCGCCGAGGCTGAGGCTGATAACGTCAATACCCTGTTCCTTCAGCTCGCGGCTCTTCTGTGCCATAGCCAGCGTCTGTGATACGGAGAGTGCCTTAACCCTCCTGCTGATATGCTCCATAGTGTCAGATTTTTGTTGGTGTCGTTTTGGAAAAGGCCAAATGTAATTGTTAAATGTGAAAAAGAAAAGGGATTATAACAGGGTACGACACAGTTTCAGGGCTGAAAAATTGATTAATTTGCACCCCATAAGATCATAAAACAACCTTGACTATGGAAACTTTCATGGAGTTGCTCAAGATATTCCTTCCAGCCCTGCTGGTGATGCTCACTGCATGGCTTGTCATACGAAGCATGCTGCGCGACGACCAGGAACGGCGAAGGCAGGACCTGCTGCTACAGACGGTCAAGACGATCACGCCGGTACGGCTGCAGGCCTATGAGAGGGTGGTGCTGTTCCTGGAGCGCATCACTCCCGAGTCGCTCATCATGCGCACCGCCCGGCCGGATATGACTGCCCAGCAGATGCAGTCGGCACTCATCACCGGTGTCCGGAGCGAATATGAGCATAACCTGTCACAGCAGATCTATATGACCAACGAGGCGTGGGAGATGGTTAAGAATGCGCGCGGGACGGTTGTCAGACTGGTAAACAGCGTGGCCTCGCAACTCCCGCCCAACGCCACCGGCGAGGAGCTCTCAAGGCTGCTGCTGGAGGAGGTGATGGAGATGGATGCAGAACCGACAAAAACCGCGATAGCCTATATCAAGGCAGAGCTTGCCAGGATAATGGGCTAGCATTTCCGGCCGGCCTCCGGCCGTGAACACTTGCAGACATTCCTGCCTGTGAGTGGCAGGGCAGAAAAGAAAGACGCCCTCACCGGGCGCCTTATAAACAGATAATGATATATATGGTTTGCCTCTAGAGAAGGCTGATGCTTCGCTTCACGAAAGCACTCAGTGCCTCTCCCTTGAGCATGTTATTGGCCAGCATGGCGAGGTCAATCAGCTGCTTTACAGTCTTGTGCTCCTCCCCGAAGCCCGACAGAATGCTCTTCCTCTTCTCCTCAAGCTGATTCAGCTCACCCCTCAGCCTCTCCAGGTCATCCTTCTCAACAGTGGGCACCTCCTCCGGCTTCTTCTTGCTGTGTTCCTTCTCCATGAATTCAATCTCAACCTTTGTCTTTTCCATGCCTGCGCTGTTCTTCTTCAGCTCGTCAGCATGCTCCTTCTCCAGGTCTTCGGCCAGCGCCACAACGCGCGGGTGGTTGATATTCAGAACCAGGTCAAAGCTGTCAGGCATCTCTCCGTAGAAAGAGTAGCCGCCGCCAAACTGGGCCATATCCTTCATCCTGCGCATGAACTCGCTCTGGGTGATAACCAGCGGTAGGTCATTCTCGTCAAGACTCTCAGTCCTGACATTGAAATGGGTCTTGTCACTGTCGGCAATCTGGCTGCGGAACAGCTTCGACAGGTCATCCGACTGTACCTGGGTGAGCTTTGAAGTGTGGCTCTCGTCCTTCCTGATGAGCTTCTCTATCACGTCACTGTCAACCCTCACGAACTTCGATGAGGGATCCTTACCCTCCAGAGTGTTGATCAGGTGCGTGTCAAGCTGTCCGTCAAGCACCAGCACATCATATCCCTTTTCGGCAGCCTTGGCCACATAGGTGTGCTGGGCCACGGGATCAGTGGTATAGAGATGTATCAGCGACTTGTCCTTGTCAGTCTGGTTCTCTTTTATGATCTTATCATACTCCTCAAGCGTAAAGTATTTGCCGTCACTGTTTTTGTACAGGGCAAATTTGGAGACCTTTTCAAAGAATTTCTCTTCGGTGATCATTCCGTATTCAATAAAGAGCTTAAGGTCATCCCATTTCTTTTCGAAGTTCTCCCGGTCCTTCTTGAAGATATCGGCAAGCCTGTCAGCCACCTTCTTGGTAATGTGGCCCGAGATCTTCTTGACACTGGAGTCGCTCTGCAGATAACTCCTTGAAACGTTGAGGGGTATGTCCGGTGAGTCTATCACCCCGTGAAGCAGGGTCAGGAACTCAGGCACGATTCCCTCCACGGAGTCAGTTACGAAGACCTGGTTGCAGTAGAGCTGTATCTTGTTCTTCTGTATCTCAAAGTTGTTGCGGATTTTCGGGAAGTAGAGGATACCCGTAAGTTTAAAGGGATAGTCGACGTTCAGGTGGATGTTGAACAGGGGCTCCTCTCCCATCGGGTACAGTTCGCGGTAGAAATTGTTGTAGTCCTCGTCCTTCAGCTCTGCCGGCTTGCGTGTCCATGCCGGCTGCGTGTTGTTTATAATCTTCGGTTTGCCGGTGTCGACCATCTTGCCGTCCTTCCACTCCTTCTCATTGCCGAACTGGACCGGCACGGGAAGAAACCTGCAATATTTTTTCAGGAGGCCCTCAAGCCTGTTTTCATCGAGAAATTCCTTCGACTCCTTGTCGATGTGCAGTATGACATCGGTACCCTGTCCGTCTCTCACCGTCTCTTCCAGTGAATATTCAGGACTGCCGTCGCAGCTCCATTTCACTGCAGGTTCGTCTTCGCGGTACGACTTTGAGACCACCTCAACCCTGTCGGAGACCATGAATGATGAATAGAAGCCAAGTCCGAACTGGCCGATGAGGCCGCTGGCCTGGTCCTTGTATTTGTCGAGGAACTCGTTGGCACTTGAGAATGCTATCTGGTTGAGATATTTGTCTATCTCCTCCCCGCTCATTCCTACGCCGTTGTCTGATACTGTAATGGTTTTCTTTTTGCTGTCGAAGCTCACCTTCACCTGCAGTTCGCCCAGCTCACCCTTGAATTCGCCGGCGGAGGCCAGTGTTTTCAGCTTCTGTGTGGCATCCACGGCGTTGGATACGAGCTCCCTCAGGAAGATCTCATGATCTGAATAGAGAAATTTCTTGATAACCGGAAAGATGTTCTCGGTAGTGACTCCAATTTTACCCTTTTCCATATGATATTGTTTTCTTGATTAGTCTGCCCCTTTCAAACAAAGTGCGTGCCGCGGCAGAAACTATGACAAGGTGTCAGTCTTCAGTCGGCAGTCGGCAGTCTTCAGTCTTCAGTCAGCAGTCTTCAGTCTTCAGTCAGCAGCCCTCAGTCTTCAGTCGGCAGTCTTCAGTCGGCAGTCTTCAGTCGGCAGTCTTCAGTCGGCAGTCCTCAGTCGGCAGTCCTCAGGCCTCAGTCCTCAGTCTCCGGTTATGCACTGACTGCTTTTAGCCACCGTAGCTGTGGCGAAGGTTGCCGACTGCCAACTGGACTACTGCCTATTGACTATTGACTACTGCTTGACAAAGACCTTTCAGACGCCGGCAGGCAAGGCGGATTTCGTCGTCAGATATTGTCAGCGGCGGGGCGATGCGGAAGGCAGTATCACAAAAGAGAAAATAATCAAGCAGCAGTCCGTGTTCAGGGGCACGTGCCACCATGGCCGGGATGATCTCCGGATGTTCTGGAACGACGGCAAGGAGAAGTCCTTCTCCCCTTATCTCTTTGAATGGCATTCCGGCCATCTCACTTCTCAGGAGCT
>JAVEXM010000140.1:0-5875 GCA_034004025.1 Bacteroidales bacterium | reverse complement strand
CCTGCTGCCGGCAGGATTATCTTCCTTCCCGTGATGCCCTGGGAGGAGATGATGAGATACACCCTGGCGTGCGATGCGGGACTCACCCTGGATACCGACACCTGCATAAACCAGCGCTACAGCCTGCCCAACAAGCTTTTTGACTATATTGCGGCTGGCATACCTGCCATTGCCTCTCCACTGCCAGAGGTCTCGGCATTGATCCGGCAATACGGTTGCGGAGTGGTGATTGACGAGGTTTCGCCGGAGGCCATTGCAGAGGTGCTGGAGCGGCTGAGGGATGACCGGGCTCTGCTGCAGACGCTGAAGGAGAAGGCCAGGGCAGCCCGCAGTGAACTTAACTGGGAAAAAGAGAAGCTGAAAGAACAAGAGTTCTTTCGAAGCGTTACTGAAACAAAAGAGTGCAAATGAACAGATCCTTTCTTAAGAGATATCTCCCTGAGATTGCCGGCGCCGCTGCCGGTGCCATTGGTGGCTTCATCTACTGGAAATATGTGGGTTGTCTTTCGGGCACCTGTGCCATCAAGTCAAACTGGTACCTGATAGTTCCGTGGGGAGCCGTGCTGGGTTTCCTGGCCGGCTCAGTCATCGGTGACCTGATAAGAAAAAAGGATAAGAAAAAAGAGCAGCAGGAGGAGTGAGTCAGGCTCCTCAGCTTTATCAGGAAGTTTGTATATTGCATACATAAGACAACAGACAAACTAACCTGATAACCATGAAGACCAACCGACGGAATTTCCTTCGCACTGCTGCCGTGGCCGGGGCAGGTGCCATCACGGCCGGTACCGGCGTATCATGCTCGCGCCGGGAAGAGAGCAGTGAGCTGATGCCTGAAGTAAGGGCCGCTGCCGCCGCAATCCATTCACAACTGTTCAACATGTGCGGTTACGGTGCGCCGCCACTGGAGAAGGTCCGCATCGGGTTTATCGGTCTTGGGATGAGGGGTCCCGGGGCTGTTGAGCGGATGGCTCACATCGAAGGAGTTGAGATAGCAGCGCTGTGCGACAAGTACTCAGACAGGGTTGACAAAATGCAGTCGATGATTTCCAGGTTCGGACTGACGCAGGCAAAGACATTTGGCGGCAGCGAGGAGGCATGGAAGGGTCTGTGCGATGATCCTGATATAGACATGGTTTACATCTGTACTCCCTGGGCATGGCACACTCCCATGGCAGTGTACGCCATGGAGGCCGGGAAGCATGTGGCGGTGGAGGTGCCGGCAGCAAAGACAATAGATGAGTGCTGGCAACTGGTGGAGACCTCTGAAAGGACGAAGATGCACTGTATGCAGCTGGAGAACTGCTGCTATGATTTCTTTGAACTGCTCACCCTGAACATGGCAAGACAGGGCCTCTTCGGTGACATACTCCACGGAGAGGGGGCCTACATCCATGACCTCCGGTGGGACTTCACCTATGACAAGAACGGATATGCCGACATGTGGCGCCTGAAGGAGAATGTCAGGAACGGTAATCTGTATCCTACCCACGGCCTGGGACCCCTGTGCCAGGTAATGAATATCAACAGGGGTGACAGGATGGATTATCTTACATCCATGTCGACAAATGATTTCTCCATGGCACCGGATCTTGCCCTGCTGGCAGATGAAGATCCCTTTTATGCTCCTTTCGCTGAGAAGAAGTACCGTGGCAACATGAATACAACACTGATCAGGAGTCTCTCCGGAAGGACCATCATGATACAGCATGATGTTTCCAGCCCCAGGCCATACTCACGAATCCACCTGGTGAGCGGCACCAAAGGAGCTGCAAGAAAATGGCCCTCACCGGCGAAGATAGCGCTTGGCCATTCATGGCTGCCGGCGGAAGAATATAAAGCCCTCGAAGAGCAGTACACTCCGGCCCTAGTCAGGAGGGTGGGAGAGATGGCAAAGGTGATAGGCGGACACGGGGGCATGGATTTCATCATGGACTGGAGACTGATCGACTGCCTCCGCAACGGCCTGTCGCTTGACCAGGACGTATATGATGCTGCCCTCTGGAGCGCAGTCACTCCACTGAGTGAGTGGTCAGTGGCCAACAGGTCCTCTTCCATTGAGGTGCCTGACTTCACATGCGGGGCATGGGAGGCAAACGAACCATTTGTCCCCGACCTGTCTGAAGGCGGAAACACACAGGTGCTTCAGATACAGGGTAGTACCAATCAGCTGGAGGTTTAGGTTGCGCTGCTGATAATTTCATCTCCTATGTAGCCTTCTCTTAAATTTTAATTTGGGAGGGGGGTGCTGTTCGGGTATTATTTCAGCAATGAGAATAACCAGCTGATATATTATTTACATTTGCGGGCAAATTTTCCAATCTGATGCCTGGCGCCATTGTTTTTCTGGCCGTATTGTTTCTGTCAATACTTATATTTTTTGTCCCGGGGAGAGTTAAGTACTTTTTCACCCTTGCCCTGATTTTGCTTGGCATCGCAGTAACATCCTTCTGGTCAGTCGAATTGATGACAGGAGAGGAAGAGTTTGTCGAAAAGGCATTGTTCAGGTCATCAGCCGTAAGCGTCATGGTGTTGACCATTGACAGGCTCTCGGCTTTTTTTATCCTGGTGATAAACATTACTGTCCTCACGGGATTTGTCTATGCAAGGGGGTACCTTGCCCCGTATCTGAAGAGCAAAAGCCATCTGAGTTTTTCAATACATTATTTTTCCTATCTGTGGTTGTGGCTCTCAATGCTGATGGTGGTGATGATCCGCGACGGGCTTTTATTCCTGATAGTATGGGAGATAATGGCCCTTTCATCCTTTTTTCTTGTAATATTTGAAGCTGAGGACAGAAAAATTCTCAAGACCGGCATCAATTACCTCATCCAGATGCATGCCGGTATGTTTTTCATCATGACCGGTTTCCTGATTGTGGAGAGGGAGACGGGTATCATGAGTTTCAATGCGCTGTCGGAGTACTTTTCCTCTCACTCCAACTTCCCGCTTTTTCTTCTCTTCTTCAGCGGTTTTGCCATCAAAGCGGGGTTCATTCCTCTTCATACATGGCTTCCTGAAGCACATCCTGCAGCACCATCACATGTTTCAGGGGTGATGTCAGGGGTGATGATCAAGATGGGCATCTACGGCATCGTCAGGGTGCTGATGGCCATGCAGTCCGATCTTCTGCTTACCGGGACCGTGATCCTTGTTGTTTCGCTGATCTCAGGTGTGATGGGTGTTATGATGGCCATCGTGCAGCATGACCTTAAGAGATTACTGGCATACCACAGCATTGAGAATATAGGTATCATCGGTACGGGCCTCGGGCTGGGTATGATCGGTCTTGCGCTTGAAAGCCCGGTTCTTGCCGTGCTGGGCTTTGCAGGCGGCCTGCTGCATGTTCTTAACCACTCTCTCTTCAAGTCTCTTCTCTTCTTCAACGCAGGCTCTGTATACCGGACCACACATACAAGGAACATGGACCAGCTCGGGGGGCTGATGAAAAGGATGCCCTGGACGGCCCTGCTGTTTCTGACAGGATCACTGGCGATATGCGGCCTGCCACCTTTCAACGGGTTTATCTCGGAATACCTCATCTACATGGGTATGTTCAGAAGCCTGGCCGGTGCAACCCTGACCCACTCGATAGTGATAGTGGGTTCAGTAGTCGGCCTCTCCCTGATAGGCGGCCTGGCAATCTTCTGTTTTACAAAGGCTTTCGGAATTGTATTTCTCGGAGAACCGCGTTCGCAAAAGGCTGTTAATGCCTCAGAGGCAAGTCGTACAATGATAATTCCGCAGCTGCTTACAGTGTCGCTTATCCTGCTTATTGGCCTTGGGTCACCGCTGGTTATAAAACCGATGTTCGGGATAGTAGCCGGGTCATTCGGGGTAACAATACCGGTTATGGAAACAGGGACATTCATCTTCAACCTGTCGCAGATAAGCATCACGGGCGGAGTATTCGTGCTGACGCTTACTCTGCTGCTTGTCTATCGTCGCTATCATCTCAAAAGGAGACAGGTCGTGGCCGGACCCACCTGGGGATGCGGTTACACTGCAGCTGCTGACCGGATGCAGTACACGGCCACCTCATTTGCCTACAACTACAACCATCTCGCCAAGCCCCTGCTCCAGAACCTGAAAATTATGGATGAGATCAGGGAGGACGAACTGTTCCCGTCGGAGAGAAAATTTGAGTCACACAGTGATGACTTCTTCAGAAAGTATCTGATAGACAAACCCGTAGATTGGGTTTCAGGACTTTTGAAGAAGATCGCCGTGATGCAGACCGGCCGTATTCAGCACTACATACTGTATGCATTTTTATTTATGCTGCTGGTGCTGCTGCTTTCATTCCTCAAAATAATCTGAGATGGCAGGTTTTGTACTCATAGTAATTGCAGCTTTCTTCTTCCCGGGAATTATTTTGCGGTCGAAGAGCATTGCTTCAGGCCGCAAGGGTCCGGGTGTTTTCCAGCCAATTAAGGACATTCTGGTGCTTCTCCGAAAGGGAAGTGTATTCAGTACTACCACAGGTCTTATTTTCCGCATTGCACCCTCAGTAACGCTTGTGACAATCATATGCGCCATGCTGCTGCTGCCTTTCGCCGAACAGAAAGCCCTGATCGCATTCGAAGGGGACTTCATTCTTTTCTCATATCTCCTGGCCCTGGGGAAATTCTTCACGGTGATAGCCGCCCTTGACACCGGCAGCAGCTTCGAGGGCATGGGTGCCAGTCGCGAAGCATTCTTTTCACTCCTGGTTGAACCGGCATTCTTTATCCTTCTGGCAACATTTGCAATGTTCACAGGATACACTTCATTCTCGGTTATCTTTAATCACTTCTTTATAACCGGAAATGATTATGTGTTGATGTACAGTATCATAGGGGTGTATCTCTTCATCCAGATTGCTATGATTGAGAATAGCAGACTACCGGTTGACGATCCCAAAACACACCTTGAACTGACCATGATCCATGAGGTCATGATACTTGACTACAGCGGATTTGACAAAGCGCTGATCCACATTGGCACATACCTGAAGTTTGCAATCTTCGGTTCACTGATATATAACCTTATTGTGCCTGCCGGATGGAATGTAATCCTGCAGACAGGGCTCTTCCTGACGGTTCAGATCCTCTTTGCTGTTGTCATCGGAGTGACGGAATCATTCAGGGCCCGCAACAAGATGAACAAGAACCCGAAGTTTATACTGACGCTGTCGGCCATTGCACTGATAGCTTTTATGGTGATACTGATACTGACTGATAAACTGGTCTGAAGAATTATGGTGAACTACCTCATTGTGCTCTTTGCGATTACGCTTATCTACTTCTCCTCAGCCGAGAGGCTGATAACCTATGTAAAGCTAATTGCTTTCCAGGGGTTGCTGCTCTGCGGTATTGCCGTGGTTGAGCTCAGGGAGGTGAACATTGCCAACCTGCTATTTATCGTTGCAGAAACTTTGATATTCAAGGCCATTGTGCTACCCTACCTCCTAAATCGCATAATCCGTCGCTCCGGGGTAAAGAAAGTGCACCGGCAGGCTATGCCGGGTTTCTACCTGCTTCTCTTCTCGATCTTCGGGCTCCTTATAAGTGTAGTGCTGGCAATGATTCTCATCAATCCATTTATAAACACTATCTATCTTGCAATAGCCCTCTTCACCCTGTTCACGGGACTACTGCTGATTGTGACCCACAAGCTGATAATTTCTCATCTCATAGGTTTCCTCATCATTGAAAACGCAGTATTCCTGTTCTCACTGGCCATAGGTAACGAGATGCCGATGCTTATCAACATAGGTATATTGCTGGACATCTTTGTAGGTGTGTTGATACTTGGTTTTTTTGGTTTGCGGCTTAAACCTCACACGAACGAGCTTACAATGCTAAAAGATTAGACTGATGCTGTTTCTCTTTTTTAC
>JAVEXM010000028.1:0-28599 GCA_034004025.1 Bacteroidales bacterium | reverse complement strand
GTGGCTGCAGGTCTTGTCTGCCTTGCACTGCCGCAGTACAGCGTGTTGATATGGATTCTGGGATTCGGACTCCTGCATATCGTCTACGGACTATTCATGCATCTCAGGTACAGGGGATGAAACAGATACTTGCAAACTTCAACAAGGCCTTTGAGAGCCGCGTCAGGCTGGGCATCATGTCAGTGCTGGCGGTGAATCCCGCTATGGACTTCACCGGCCTGAAGGAAACCCTTGCAGTCACTGACGGCAACCTGGCCAGTCATCTGAGGGCTCTCGAGGAGGCCGGTTATGTCAGCATGGAGAAGAGCTTCATTAACCGAAAGCCCAACACCAGCTACTCTATCACAGATGAGGGGATGGAAAGCTTCAGCAGCCACCTGAAAGCCCTTGAGGAACTTATTAAAAATCAATAATTTTTTTAGACTTTAACTTTGAAATGCAAAGTACTTTAATCAACTCAATAAACATGGAAACAGGAAACTTAAAACAGGAAAAATGGTATGAGTCAATGACCGTCAAGATGGTCCTCATAGGAGTAATGGGCCTGATACTGCTCATCCCGCTTGCTCTGATAATGGAGGTTATCAGGGAGCGTTCGGCGAATGCAGAGACAGCCCGTACCGAGATCGGCCAGCTCTGGGCTTCTGCCCAGACTGTGACTGGCCCGGTGCTCAATGTTCCGGGAACACGTGTTGTTGCCAATGACGGATCATTCGTAACCACCACAATGCACATCCTGCCCGATGAACTCAGGGTCAACGGTGTGCTTGAGCCGGAGATGAGGTACAGGGGCATCTATGAGACTGTAGTCTATGACTCGGACATTGAGATTTCGGGAACCTTTAACATTGCAGGATATGAACATCTCAATGATTACACCTGGCAGTGGGAAAAAGCCTACATATCACTTGGTGTTTCTGACAACAAAGGGATCAGTGACAAGGCCGATCTTTCGATAGGGGGAAGGGTCATAAGCGCAATCCCCGGTGCAGGGCAGACAGATCTGTTTAACAAGGGTATCTCTTTCCCATATGCCGTTGATCCTTTAAAACCGGCAGAGGCCGGAGGGGAGTTCAGCCTGAAACTGGGCCTCCGGGGAAGCAGCAGCGTAGCCTTCTCCCCGGTGGGACGTACGACAACTGTGGCTCTTTCCTCCAGGTGGAATGCACCCTCTTTTACCGGGAATTTCCTTCCTGCAGAACGTGATGTGGCTGACAACGGATTTACAGCCAGCTGGGTTGTGACTCATCTCAACAGGAGTTTTCCTCAGGTGTGGGAGGGTAAGCGTTATACCCCTGCCGACGATGCCTTTGGTGTTGATCTGATTCTGGAAGCAGACCATTACACCAAGGCAGAGCGCAGCGCCAAATACGGACTGCTCTTCATCGCCCTTACCTTCCTGGTGCTGATAATCATTGAACTGCGGTCTTCACAGAGAATACACATCTTCTATTATCTGCTTGTGGCGCTTGCGCTTATCATGTTCTTCTCGCTTCTGACCGCGCTGAGCGAGCACATTGGCTTTAATCCCGCTTACCTCATCTCTGCAGTGGCCACCATCGGCCTGCTCACCTTTTTCTTCGGGTCGTTGCTTGAGAAGGGCTGGATGACGCTGCTCATCAGCGGCCTGTTGACGGGACTATATGTGTTTATCTTCTTCCTGCTCGCTATGAAGGATTACGCATTCCTTGCCGGCAATATCGGACTGTTCGTGCTGCTTTCCGCATTGATGATTGTCTCGGCCAGGTACAAACTGTTCAGGTCACAGGTTTAGCAGGGCGAAGCGCCTGCAGCGGCCTGCCCGTGAAGTATTGCTGCAGGGGAGTGGATCAGTTTCTTCCCGCCTGCCATTTACTGCAGTTTTCCCCGCTGTGCGACGACTCGCAGCGGGGAATCCTCTTTACAGGGGAATGAATTGATCCGGCTCATGAGGAATCTCCGCTTTTTCGACTAACTTACAGCGTCGTTATAAACTGACTGATCAATGATGCTTAAAAGGTATATTGAAGAAGGGGGGCCTGATAAGTTTGACCTGGTTATTGTCGGCGGAGGCATCACCGGTGCCGCCGTGGCATATATTGCAGCTGCCCGCGGACTCTCAGTTGCTCTCTTCGAGAAGAAGGATTATGGCGGCGCCACTTCGGCTGCCACCTCGAAACTCATCCATGGCGGACTTCGTTATCTCGCCAATGGCGAACTGAAACTGGTACGCGAATCGCTCCGCGAACGCCGGATACTGGGCAACATTGCCCCGAACTTCGTTTACCCCCTCCCATTCCTCCTGCCGATGTACAAACGGTGGAGAGGCAATATCTGGAAGATGCTCGTAGGGATGTACGTCTATGACGTACTATCGTACGATAAGAAAGACACATGGGACAAAAGCAAGAAACTGGAGAACCACCGTCTGATAAACCACAGGAAAACAATCAGGGTTGAATCAAACCTGAAGAAGGAGAACCTGCGGAATGCCTTCTATTTCTTTGATTATCAGAGCATCTTCCCTGAGCGCCTGACGCTGGCTTTCATCAAATCAGCTGCTGAATACGGCACCTCGGTCTCCAACTACACACCTGTGGAAGGATTCATATATGGTGAGGGGAGGAAGATCACCGGAGTTAAGGTGAGGGATATCTTCACTGACAGGACAAGAGAGGTCTATGCCGACCTGATAGTCAACTGCGGAGGCACCTGGGCTGACAAGATACTAAGCCTTGCCTCCGGCGACGGAGATGTTAAGCACCGCGTCAAACGGTCGGAAGGGATACATATTATAACGAAAAAGATCGCAGGCAATCATGTGGTCTCTCTCCAGAAGCCTGATGGCGGTCATATGATGATCATGCCATGGCGCGAACACTCACTCATTGGTACAACCGACAAGGAGTTCATGGGTGACCCGGATGACTATAAGGTATCGATGGAGAGCATCGATGAGATAATTGAAAATGTAAACACCAATTACGGCCGGAAGATTTCGCGTGAGGATATAATCCACGCATATGGCGGCCTTCGTCCGCTGGTTGATGACCAGACCAGGGGCTCTTACGAAACCTCCCGGAAGTATGAGGTATATGATAATGCAGTTGACGGAATTGAGGGGATGATCACTGTTGAGGGTGGCAAGTACACCACCAGCCGCAGCCTTGCACGTGAGGTGCTGAGGCTGATCTCGGCAAAGCTCAACCGGACCCTTTCAGACTCCGTCTCTGACAATCTGTACCTCTCGGGTTGTGAGATTCGCGACATGAAGCAGTTCATGATCAGGCAGCACCTCAACTACAAGGACTTCAGCCGCAACACGGTGGAGTTTGTGAGCAGGAACTTCGGCACCGAGAGTCAGGTTGTTTTTCGGATTGCGCGCAGTAATCCCAGGTTTGCCGAGGAGGTTACTCATGATGGTGAGATACTGGCCGAGGTGGTTTACGCCATACAATACGAGAGCGCCAAAACCCTCAGGGATATAATGCTACGGAGAACAGGCATCGGGACACTGGGTAACCCCGGCAAGGCGATTATTAATAAAATCGCCGAACTGGCTGCCGGAATGATGGGATGGGGCGAAAAGAGGAAAGAGGATGAGATTGCCTCGCTGATAAAGGTTTATGATTTATTCTGACAATATGGATAACGGGAACAGTTACCGTCACATTCTGAAATGGGGAGACAAGCATGAGGAGAGTGTCAGCCATCATATGGCTGAAGTAATAAAGGAAAAATTTGGTCTTAAGGATGAAGATTTTTCCCGGAAGCACCTGCCCGGGACAGAGTCGGTCAAGCTGGAAAAACCGTCGATGCTCAAGCCGGCGCAGGTTGATTTCTTCAAAAACATCTGCGGGAGCGAAAATGTAAAGACAGATGACGTTTCGCGTGCCAGTTTTTCGTGCGGCAAGTTTTATGGGGAGCTGCTTGACCTGCGGCTGGGCCTGGTTCCTGATCCGCCGGATGCTGTTGTGGCTCCCCGCACCCATAATGAGGTTGTACAGATAATAGAGTTCTGCACTGCGGAGCGGATTGCCGTGGTTCCTGCAGGCGGGCTCTCGTCGGTGACCGGGGGTGTTCGCGCTCCGCGCGGAGGAATCGCCCTAGACCTGACAAAGCATCTTAACAGGGTGCTGTCAGTCAGTAAAATCAACAAGACAGTAACGGTGCAGGCTGGCATGTACGGCCCTGCGCTGGAGGAGGAGCTCAACAGGCAGGGCTACAGCTGCGGCCACTTCCCGCAGTCGTTTGAGTATTCAACCGTGGGAGGATGGATCTCAGCGCGGGGGGCAGGACAGGCGTCCACAGGATACGGAAAGATAGAGGACATGCTGGTTTCACTTAAGGCAGTGACACCTGCCGGGGTCATTGAGACAAGGGATTACCCCCGGACTGCCCAGGGATGGGACCTGTTCAAGGTTTTTGCCGGCGCAGAAGGAACTCTCGGGGTGATCACCGAAGCAACATTGCATATGTTCAATTATGCCCCTGCGAACACTGCCTCCGCCGCATTCATCTTCAGGTCGTTTGAGGCAGCAGTTGAAGCGATGCGCATGATTATACAGTCGGAGTGCGGCAAGCCTCATCTCTTCCGCATCTCTGATCCTGATGAGACTGACATTGCATTCCGCACCGGCGGTTTCAGCGGCACTCTTGCCGACAGGGCGTTGCAGCTGCTAGGCTTCAAACCGGGAAGCCGGTGCCTGATGTTCGTGACAGTGGAAGGGGAGAAGGATTTTGCACGGTTTGTAATCAGGAAAATAAAGAAGAAAGCCAGGGCCGGGAAGGGGATGTATATAGGCACTTCACCTGTAAGCAAATGGCTGGAACAGAGATACTCCAGTGCATACCTGCGTGACCCCCTGATGGACCGTGGGATCATGACTGACACGCTGGAGACGGCTGTCACCTGGGAGAAGCTGCTGAAAGTCTGGAAAGCGACGCATGAGTATGTCGCCAGCCGGCCCAGGGCATTCCTGATGATTCACATATCGCATGTTTACGAGAACGGGGCCAATCTTTACTTCACGTTCCTCAGCCCGATGGAAAAGGGAAATGAAAGGCAGGATTTTGCAGGGTTTCACAGGGGGCTGGTGGAGACTATTCTTGCCCATGGCGGGTCTCTGTCACATCATCATGGTGTGGGCAGGGTGCTTGCGCCGTGGATGGAGGGGCACCTCGGGAAGAGCTCCATGGAACTGCTCAGGGCGGTGAAGAATCATCTGGATCCGGATTACATTATGAACCCCGGGGGGACGCTGGGACTGAAATAACATGATAACTGCGAAAGAATTCCGAATATGGACCGGGGTTGCAATGACCTGAAAACTAACAGATGAATCCTGACGGTGAACCGGGATTGCAATGACCTGAAAACCAACAAACGGATCCCGGACGTGAGCCGGAGTGGCAATAACGAGATAATGAATAAATTAATACCGGCGGTATGCCGGGACTGATATACCCTGATCATGAAACCATCCGATGACCTCATCCTGTCGATAGACTTCGGCACGCAGTCAGTCCGGTCAGTGCTGATTGACCTTGAAGGCAACGTGCTCCAACTGTCAAAGGCCGGGATTGAACCTTACTTTTCCGTGGCTCCCGGGTGGGCCGAGCAGTACCCTGAATATTTCAGGGACAAAATGTTTGAATCGCTCAGGAAGCTCTTTGATGGGATGTCTTATCCCAGGGAGCGGATCAGGGCTGTGACCCTGACCTCTCAAAGATCAACACTGATAAACCTTGATTCAAAAGGAAAATCTCTCCGCCCTGCCATCACCTGGCTCGATCAGCGGCTGAGCTCCGTGGACAGGTACCCCGGCAGGCTGATGGACATAGCCCTCAGGCTGGTCAGCATGAGGGAGGCTGTTCATTTTGCAGTCAAGAATGGTGAATGCAACTGGATTATGCAGAATGAACCGGAGATATGGGAGAAGACAGACAAATACCTGTTGCTCTCCGGTTACCTGACATGGTGTCTTACAGGAGATTACCGTGATTCAGTGGGATGCACTGTGGCTTACCTGCCGTTTGACTACAAGACCCAGAAGTGGACCGACACAAAACATATGAATTACAGGATGTTCCCGGTAGACCGGGAGAAACTTCCTGACCTTGTGAAACCTTCGGAGGTACTTGGGACAATCAGCCGGGAGGCTTCTGAAAAGACTGGCATTCCCGAAGGGCTCCCCCTGATAGCAGCTGCGGCTGACAAAGCCAGTGAGGTATTGGGTTCCGGCGTCATCACACCTGATGTGGCATGTCTCAGTTATGGCACCACGGCAACGGTCCAGACAACACACAACAAGTATCATGAGGTTATACCATTTTTCCCGTCATATCCCAGTTCCGTCCCTGACTGTTACAACACCGAAGTGCAGATTTACCGGGGTTACTGGATGATAAGCTGGTTCAAGAAAGAGTTCGGATTGAAGGAGATACAGATGGCCGAGAAGGCCGGGTGCAATCCGGAAAGCTTTTTTGATGCCATGGTTGACGATGTACCGGCCGGTTCGATGGGCCTGGTGCTGCAACCCTACTGGTCACCCGGAGTAAAGGTTCCAGGTACTGAGGCCAAAGGTGCAATAATAGGATTTGGAGATGTTCATACACGGGCACATGTGTACCGTGCAATACTTGAAGGGCTCACCTATTCGCTTAAGGAGGGACTTATCCGGACGGTTAAAAGAACAAAGATACCTGCCCGGACCGTTGTTGTGTCCGGCGGGGGATCACAGAGCAGGCAGGCGATGCAGATCACTGCAGATATTTTCAATATGGAGACGTACAGGCCTCACACCTATGAGACATCTGCTCTTGGTGCTGCAATCAACGCTGCTGTGGGAATGAAGTATTACAGTGACTTCCCTTCGGCCGTGGCGGCCATGACCAGGCGGGGTGACAGGTATGAGCCTGACCGGCATAATGCGGAGATATACCAGGATCTGTATGAAAAGGTTTATTCGAAGATGTACCGTCATCTTCAGCCGTTGTATGAACAGATCAGGAATGTGACCGGCTACCCGCCGAAGATCTGACGGGGCCCGGACTTTTAGTAGCTGAAAGGTTAAAAAAATCATTATTTTCAACTCCTGTGGGGAATAACCTGACTAAATTGACATTTTTGAGTATTGTACTGCTGGTTGTCAGCGGAGCAGGCCAGGTATATGCCCAGGTTGGTCTCGTTGATTCGCTGCTGCAAGCAGCCAGCGAGCCAATGACAACCGGTGAGAAGGTCAGAACTTATAACCTGATTGCTGCCGGGTTGCGGAGGACCGACAGGTACAGGGCTGCTGAAATGGCGGAAAAGGCCATGACGCTGGCCATAGGTTCTGATGACAGGAGGGGTCAGGCTGATGCGCTGACAATAAAAGGTCAGCTTAGTGAAGATTCTGACAGTTTTGCTGAAGCCCTGAACTTGTATCATCAGGCACTTGATATTTATATTGAACTTGACAGCGAAACGGACATTGCAAATCTCCACTCCCTGGCAGGTTCAGTGTGCAAGACCCTTGGTAACTATGACAAGGCAATCGAACACTGTCATGCCAGTCTGAGGATCTATGAAAAGCTTAACAACAAAACCGGAATCGCATATATCTACAGGATCCTTGGCAGTGTTTACAAGTACAAGGGGGATAATGACAAGTCACTGCATTACTATTTTAACGGTCTCGGCCTCAACGAGGAGCTGGACAACCGCAGCGGGATGGCCAACGCCTATAATAATATAGGGATTATTTACCTCCTGATGCATGACATTAAGCAAGCCCTCGATTACTTCCGCAAGAGTCTTGAGATAAACCTGGCCGAGGGGATAGAGGCTGAAGCCTCGATCAACTTCGGCAACATCGGGGTGGCATACCTTGAACTTGGAATGATGGACTCAGCCATGAAATATATTACAAAGCGGCACAACCTGGTTCAGCAGATGAATGACAGGAAGGGGATGGCAACTTCACTGGAAGCGCTTGGCGACTATTATCTGAAAGCCGGGGATTATGACCGGGCCCTCGGATACTACGGACAGGCACTTACACAGTCACGTAGTCTCGGGATCCTTGAAACTACAAAGGGTACCCTGAAAAGCCTCAGTGACCTGTATGAAGCCAGGGGCGATTACAGGACATCCCTGTCATACTACAGGGCCTTTGTAAATCTGAGAGACAGCATACTCAACCAGGAAACCCTGAGAAGGATCGAGCAGATTGAGATGGAGTCAGCCTACGAAAAGGAGAAGCAGGAACATCAATTACAGGAGCAGAGGCAAAAGATTATCAGGACGGTCATCTACGGTACCTTAATATTTAGTGTGCTTACATTGTTTCTGTTCTTCCGGCTGCAAAATATAAAACTAAAACAGAAGGGGCTGCAGGAAAAAGCGCTGAATCTCGAAAGGCAGCATCTGCAGAATGAAGTATTATTTAAAGATAAGGAACTGTTCAGCAAGGCGTTATACCTTGCTGAGAAAAATCAGCTGATCAGTGATATCGCCCGGCGCCTGAATAAAGCAATGACTGACCCCGGGGGCTCCAAAAACACAATTAAAGAGATTCTTAAAGATCTGAAATTCAGTTCGAACATACAGACGTGGGAAGAATTTGAGTACATCTTTCTAAAGGTACACCCGGAGTTCTTCAACACACTTGTAAACCGTTTTCCTGACCTGTCACCCAATGAGAGGCGGCTGTGCGCATTTCTTAAGCTGAACCTGTCAACCAAGGACATTTCAAACATCACGCATCAGTCGTCCCATTCACTTACAGTCGCAAGGACAAGGCTCAGGAAGAAACTCGGTATAGCAAATACCGGAGAAAACCTCAGCTCGTTCCTGAGCCAGCTATAAAAAGGCCGGCTGTTTATGGTATTGACAAATATCTGACATTTAGATATTTGCAAGACGCTGTATCTAAATTGTATCTATTGGTCTGAGAAAACTATCGTTTTTGTAGTTACATGTTTTTTCCTTTTCACGGGGTTTGTAAATATTATTGGGTTGCTGTCCCGGAACTGTTCAAGGGGCAGGGGAAAAACTTAACCTAAAACAAATCACAATGAAGAAAACTAACGGATTTCGGGGTATTTTCACACGAAATATCCTGTATGTATCGGGCCGCAGGGTCCTGCTTGCTTCATTAGTGCTGATTTTGTGGCTGGCACCAGATGTAATCTTTGCCTCCGGGGCCGGCTCAATTCCAGACAATGAACTGTCTCCGGAAGCGATCAGTCAGCAGAAGGTAACTGTCACCGGAACCGTACTATCTCATTCAGATAATCTTCCACTGCCCGGAGCGGCTGTTGTGGAAAAGGGGACTCTGAATGCAACAATAACAGATCAGGATGGCCATTTTTCCCTTTCCGTGGCCGGGCAAAACTCTGTTATTGTAGTTACATTCATGGGGATGAAACCAAAGGAAATTGCCGTTTCTTCCGGTCAGGGTCCGCTGGAGATCTCTCTTCAGGAGGACAACTTTAACCTGGAAGAAGTTATTGTAACAGGATACGGATCACTGAAGAAGGAGGCCTATGCAGGGTCTGCCAGTATCATAAAAATGGATAACCTGGCAGATGTGCCGGTAACCAACCTGGGTCAGTTGTTGCAGGGATCCACCGCAGGGGTTCAGTTCACAAGCACCTCAGGGCAGCCAGGTGCCGCCACCCAGATAAGGATCAGGGGAACGGGTTCTTTCAATGCTTCCAACGACCCTCTTTATGTTGTAGACGGGGTACCTATTATCTCAGGTAACGTTTCAACCCTTGGAACCAGCTCGGGTCTCGATATTCTCGCAACAATGAATCCCTCGGATATTGAAAGCATCTCAATTATCAAGGATGCTGCCGCCGCCTCACTCTACGGATCGAGAGCTGCAAACGGGGTCATTATTATTACAACGAAAAAGGGCAGTTCGGGCGACGCAAAGGTCAGCCTCAAAACCGAGTTCGGGTTCTCTGATTTTGCAGTTGAATACAGGCCGTTCATGGATGGCGACGAGAGGCGTGAGACCATTTATGAAGGACTTGTCAATGAAGGAAAATATTACCTGGGGCTTAATGAAGCACAGAGCATTGCCCATGCAGACGCAAACATAGATGAGTATGCTGCACTGCCGTGGACCGGGGAATGGACCGACTGGAAATCGCTTCTCTTCAGGAAGGGCAGTTACTCAAGCCACGAAGTGTCTGTAGCAGGCGGGACAGATAAGATAAAATACTTCTCCTCGCTAGGGTACACTGACCAGAAAGGTGTTTCAGTGATGGGTTTCCTGAAGCGCATGTCAGGCAGGTTCAATGTGAGTTATGATGCCACAAAAAGACTGTCAGTCGGCGCTAACCTTCTCTTCTCCAATGTGCGGCAGAGCACAAACACAGAAGGCTCAGCCTATCTCAGCCCGTTCTATTCTGTATTCAACACTGTAACCCCGAGGGACGTCCCGTTCCTTCCTGACGGCAGCTATGCCTTCGATTTCCCCCGCAATGGTACCGGTAGGAACCCCAAAGCCTATGCGGATCTCAACTACCAGATCGAGAACATTACAAGGGCATTCAATACAATTTATGCAGGGTATAGGATTATGGACAACCTTGAATTCAGGTCAACTGTAAGCTATGATTTCAACATGGTCAAGGGCGATCAGTTCACCCATCCGCTTACTTCGTATCCACCGAATCTTGGTACGATCTACAAGTCTTTCGATGATGTCAGAAGCACCGTTTGGTCAAATAGCCTTCAGTATGTTAAAACCTTCGGCAAAGCCCACAACTTCGATGGACTTATTGCATATGAAACCACTGACTACTCAAAAGACAACATCTATGCCTCAAAAGAGAACCTTGCAAACTGGAACATGGTTGAACTTGACAACTTCTCTGTATCAAGGTATGTGGAAGGTTATGAAAGAGGGTACAGAATGATATCATATGTATCGAGGTTCAATTATGACTACAACAAGAAATACTACGCAGGCTTCAGCTTCAGAAGAGACGGAAGCTCACGGCTTGCAACCGATAGTCGCTGGGGTAACTTCTGGTCAGTGTCTGCTGCATGGAAAGTGTCAGAGGAATCCTTCTTTTCAGGATTTACCGGCCTCTTCCCCGAGGTCAAGCTCAGGGCCTCATATGGTGTAAACGGTACACTGCCTTCAGGTTACTATGAATACATGGGATTGTCAAGCTATGGTGAGGATTACAACAGCCAGCCCGGTATTATTGAAACCCAGTTCTTCAACAACAACCTGAAATGGGAAACCAATTACAATGCAAACTTTGGCATTGATGTCAACGTGAAGAATATTGTAAGGTTCTCGCTGGAACTGTACAACAGGCTCACCAAAGACCTGCTAATGAATGAGCCGACCTCACTGACAACCGGATTCAGCTCAATACTCAGCAACATCGGCGAGATGAGGAACCGCGGATTTGAATTTGAACTTATGTCCAGCAATATTTCAAATAAGAACTTCAATTGGTCCACAAGCTTCAATATCTCGCATAACAAAAATGAGATACTGGTCCTCGACGGAATTCAGACATCCATCATCAGTGGTACACAGATCAGGATGGTGGGCATGCCATACCATACCTTCTACCTTCGCGAGTTTGCCGGAGTCGATCCTGCAGACGGAATGACGTGGTTCTATACAAACACCGTTGATGAAAACGGGAATTATGTCAAGGAGAAAACCAAGGACCTTAATACCGCAAATGCAATTCCGCTTCAGAGTCCGTATCCCAAGGTACTCGGCGGGCTTGTAAATAACTTCAGGTTCTACTTTGTCGACCTTGGCTTCACGTTTACCTACTCACTCGGTGGTTATTCCTATGACTCCGCTGCCGGCAAGCTTGACAAGGAAGGAACCACAAACGGTCTTGATGCAAATATCCCCATTTACTACCGTGACAGGTGGAGGAAGCCGGGCGACGAGTCGAGGTACGGGATCTATATTGCCAACAACAAATGGGATCTTGCAGACGGTTATTCCAACTCAAGGAGAATACACAGCACCGATCACCTAAGGCTGAAGAATATAAGTCTCGGTATTACAGTACCCTCAAAGTACACTGATTATGCAAAGATTGAACGTGCCAGGATTTTTGCCTCCGCAAGCAACATCTGGACTGTGGCAAGCTGGAAAATGTACGATCCTGAGGTCGGAAATGACGGTGTAATGGGATGGCAGACTCCTCCGATGAAGACCATGACATTTGGATTAGATCTTACATTTTAAAAATGAATAAAATGAAAAAGACGTTATACTTTCTGATACTTTTCCCATTCTTCCTTGCTTCTTGCAGCGAAGACTGGATTGATCTTAAGCCTACCACCCAGGTAGTTTCTCTTGAAGCCATCAAAAACCTGGTGGATGCAGATTATGCTGTAAACGGTATTTACTCAACCCTGCAAAGCTATGAGTACTACGGGGCAAGGATGCAGTATTATGCCGATGTGACAGGTGATGACATGCAGGCAACGGGTACAAATAAAAGGAGCTCCCAGTTCTACATGATGATCAATAATACTGACAACGTCTATACATCGCTCTGGGCCATGCCTTACAGGGTAATGCGCTATGCAAACAATATCCTGACTCAGATTGATGGTCTACAGGTCACACCTGCCGAAGAGGCAAAGAAAAATGATATCAAGGGTCAGGCTCTGGCTCTCAGGGCACTTGCTCTTTTCGATCTTACACGTGTCTACGGAAGCACCTACCAGAAAGACAATGGGGCATCTCTGGGCGCCTGTATAATAACTGAGCCTGTCGGGCCTAAGTATATGCCCGAAAGGAGTACTGTCAGCCAATGCTATTCACAGGTGATCAGTGATCTTACAACCGCCATTCCGCTCCTGAAGGAGACTAAAAATGACGGGAAAATCAACCGGTGGGCGGCAAAAACCCTTCTAAGCAGGGTATATCTTTACAAGGGAGACAATGATAATTCGCTTCTCCAGGCAGAAGAGGCCATAACAGGAGCAAGGTCAAACGGATACAGACTCTGGACAAACACCGAATATGCCTCTGCTACAGCAGCCTGGAAAAGCAAGTTTACTCCAGAGGTCCTGTTCGAGGTTGTAAATACAGTAAGTGACAGGGCAGGTAATAACGGAATTGCCTACCTGATGCTAAGAAGCGGTTATAATGATATCGTCCTAACGGAAGCATTTCTCAATCTGCTGGGTGAAGACCCGGCTGATGTAAGACACGGCCTTACAAAACTGGAGACGTCCAGCAGTTCATATAACAAGACCAGGCCTGTTTACTTACTTAAGTATACAGGACCTGATACAGATGTCCGTAATGCAAACATCCCGATAATAAGGATATCAGAGGCATACCTGAACGCTGCAGAGAGTGCCGTCAAGCTTGAAAACAACGACAAGGCAATTCAATACCTGGACCCCATTGTCAAGAGGGCAAACCCTGCCAATACGGTTGAGGGTACAACTGTGACACTCGAACAGGTTATTAAGGAAAGACGGAAGGAATTTGTGGGTGAAGGTCACAGGCAGTTCGACGCCATGCGAAACAATGAAACGATAACAAGGACGGGAGGATGGCATGTATCCGGCCTTATTGAAGAAGTAAAAAGCTATGACAGGGACTATTTCCATGCCATATTGCCCATCCCCAGATATGAAATGGATGCAAATAATAACATGGAACAGAATCCGGGTTATTCACGTTAGGGTTACTGCCGGTAAAAACTGACAGAATGAAAGGCTGTTTGCAGGAAAGCTGACCCGTCAATTTTTCGGAGTATCAGATCAGATATTCAGGGATTTTGGGATTGATCAAAACTCCTGGTCACCTTGAAGCAAGACTGAAAGGTGATCACTGCAAACAGCCTTTCTTAAATATTCATCACCTTACTGATCAATTATCATAACAATTGATTGCTATGAATCTTATGAATATCCTTCTTGCTTTCATCATGGCCTCTTCCATTGCCCTGTCGGGTTCGTCAAACGCCATTGGCAGCCGTAATATCGGCTCATCAGGCGATGATAATCAGGTCAATGAGGTCATATCAGGTGAGAGACCACAGGGTGCCGGTTTCGTTTCAGGGGAAGGCCATCAGGACAAAGAGCTTACTTCCGGGCAGGCACCGCAGGGGAACAGTGTCTTGGGTGACAGCATTTTTTTAGCTGCCCGGACGGGAAATGTTGCATTGATGCGAAGGCTTATCACCAGTGGCGCTGATATCAATGCAAGGGATGAGAGAGGATGGACGCCGCTTGACTATGCACGGAAGAATAACAGGAAAGAGGTCAGGGAAATACTTCAGGCTTCAGGAGCAGTCACCTTCCCGAAAAATATTCCAACCATGAAGGATGGGCCTCACGTCAGATTGATTGACCGGAGGAGCGCAGAAGTGTACTACCTGACACATGACGGTAACACCGGCATTTCGGAAATATTACGTGACACAATCTTACTTTCTGATACGCCTTCAATCATTAACGGTGTGGCCGTAACCGCATCTGACCTCGCACTGGACGGATCATACCGCGAACCGGTGACTGCCTTCAGAACAGGCGGAAAAATATTTGTGGTGGGTGATATGCACGGAGAATATTCAAGAACTGCTGATATGCTAAAGAACAACGGCATAACGGATGATGAGGGGAACTGGACATGGGGGAACGGACATCTCGTTTTTATGGGTGATATTTTTGACCGCGGCAGTGAGGTGATGGAAGCCCTCTGGATGATTTACAGGCTTGAAAAACAGGCCATAAAGAGCGGAGGAATGGTGCACATGGTTCTCGGAAATCATGAACCGATGATTTTCAACGATGACCTTCGGTATGTTACAGGCGACTATTATTCATTGTGTGATAACCTGCATCTCAGCTACAGGGATCTGTTTGACAGGAACAGCCTCCTTGGAATCTGGCTCAGGCAGAAACCGGTCGGTATCAAGGTCAACAATTACCTTTTCGTCCATGCGGGCTTTTCGCCTGAGTTCATAAGCAGGCAGGTCGCCCTCGACTCAATCAACCGGCTTGTATGGAGATATTTGAACGAGATTGAAAATCCAGGTGATGCGGAACTGAGGCAGCTCATCCTGGGCGGGACAGGTGTCTTGTGGTACAGGGGACTTGCAGACGAGGATCCGGACTGGGATATAATTGACCGGGAATCACTGGCCGAATGCCTTGATTTCTATGACTGTGATGCACTTGTAATTGGTCATACGGAGGTTGATTCAATCAAATTCTTTTTCGACGGCAGGGTGGTGGATGTCAACATACCCAAAAGGAAGCAGGACATACCGGAACAGGGCCTTCTCATCAAAGGAAAGAAATTTGAGGTAATCTACCAGGATCGAGCTGCCAGGAAGCTCATCAAAATGAAGAGGTTCAGCCGGAAGGACTGGTTTTGATGCCCCCGGGGGGTTGGATTTATTACTTCTTCCCCACTATTTTGATTTCTATTGTGCCACCCATGCCTACCCGGTCATCTTTAATGATTACTGCTGCAAGTACCCCGGTCGTTTGAAGGGCCCTTTCAGTTACGGGTCCAACCATTTCCTTGTTTTTTACCTCGTTGCAGAATGCCGTAGCATATGCATCTGCCAGTGCGCCATCACGGCAGGCAATCATGCATGCATCAGCTACCCCGAAGCTGAGTGAGTGGCCTACTGTACCGGATGAGCAACAGAGGGAGAGGGGGGTGTCATCAGGTCCGGGTTGTAGGGCAATCTTTTCGGAAAGGGGGGAACCGCCGGCATATACAGCCACCGTGGCCGGGGCCGCCAGCTTCATGAAGATATCACCACCGTTCTCGATTATTACCTCTTCTGCATTGAATTCATGCAGCAGGTCCCTGCAGACATACTCGGCCATGGCCCCGGCCACGGCGCTCATCGGCCCGGTACCGGCCGCCAGCCCGGCGTCGCTCATCGCCGTTATCAGGGGGTGAACTCCTCCCGGTGCGACAACAGGTGTCAGTGAGTCCCGGAACTCCGGATAAAGCGCAATTTGATCTTCCAGAATCTTCCGGTAGAACAGTATCCGGTCCATGGTGAACCGTTCAGCCTCCTTCCGGTAGTGGCTGCTGTCGATTGCCACCCAGAGGTCGGTTTCGCGGAAGACGGAACGGAAGCTCGTCCATCGGCTGTTGCCCATCGCTTCGCGGTACAGCCGCGGCTGATATGCTGTGGTTTTAGCCAAGGTCTATCGAGAAGAGTTTCAGCGGGCAGGCTGTGAGACAGAGCTCGCAGACCACGCATTTCTCAGGCTCGAACACCAGCTCTGCCGATTTACGGTCAATTGACAGCGCACCGGCAAAACAGACTGCCGAACAGGCGCCGCAGTGAACACACAGCTCCTCCTGGTATGTAATTTTTCGGTCAATGGGAACACACTCCACATTCTGCTGTTTCATGTATTCAATTCCCTCCTTCAGGACTTTCGACGGGGCAGACATCTCCATCACAAGGTGGCCTACCTGGCCTGGTGAAACGTCAGCTTTTACAATGTTGACCATGATGTCAAATTTCCTGATAAGGTTGTATGTTATGGGCTCACCCGTCGCCTCGGGCGGGAAAGTCAGCACAAATCTCCTGCTTTTCATGATACCATTAAGAATTAAAGGTTAAAGCCTGACATCCAGGCTGTTGAGACCGGATGTCTTCCTGAAGTTTTCCACCGGAGCGGTAAGCAGGAACCGTCCTGCTGATATCTCCCGGCGGAGTGTTTCGGCTATCTCGCGCGCCACCCTCAGGCTTGAGAGCGGGGCTGTCCGTATCTTCTTCCCGTTGAGGGAAATCTCACCGGAGAAGAGAGACTCATAGTTGGCCCGTCCTAATATGTCATGGCCGGGTGAGCCATAGTCAAGAATATTTGTCTCTATCTGACTGTTACGTATCATAACCCTCCGCGCCAGGTCTTCATCAAGTACAGGTATGGGTATGCCAACTCCTACGAAGAGAGATACTCCGTATTTCTCAAAGTATGCCGCCCTGATGAAGCGGGTGTTCATCTCCTTTGCGTTGCCTATGAGTGCCAGCGTGGCAGAGTTGCCAACGGGAACGCCGTGCTCGTTCACCGGTTTGCCGGTGTTGAACTGGGTGCCGTGCCATGCCACATATCCGGTGGTGCCGCCGAAGAATATGCGTGTACCGATGCCGATAGTCCGCATCTCGGGATCATTCAGCAGCGGACTCAGCTCTCCTGATGTGGAGAATGTGGCGTTTCCGAACGATGGCAGCAGGGTGCCCATGTATGTATATTTCATTTTTGAGGTGCTGTTCACTGCCACATTGTAGTTCTGGTAAGCATTACGCGGATTGAACATTATCATCTCATTGACGCTCTCCCGGTTGATAAGGGTTTTGACCTCGGTACGCGGGTAGCAGTCAGTGCCCTTGGCTGTGGCATGCATCATCACATCCCTCCCTGCAATCAGTTCCTCGATGACGTGGGCGCCCCCGTACTGGTCATGCGGCAGGGCTGTCTCAGTGGCGCCGATATAGGCATCCACAGCTGCTATGCCGGCAAAGACAGGCACATTGTTAAGGGTGATCCTCTCCATGCGCATAGGCGGATCGGTGTGACCGAAGTTGATAAACATGCCCGACGAGCACATGGGCCCGAAGGTGCCTGTGGTGACCACATCAACCTTTTCCGCAATCTCAGCGGGCGTTGCTTCGCGACCCATGGCTGCAACCTGCCCGGCCGTCAGCACTACCGCCTTTCCGCTGAGGATCTTTTCATTGATCTCCGCAATGGTTCGTTTCTTCGACATATTGTAAATTTTAAAGTAACTTTAGCCTGTTTTCAAATAAACGTCAAAGATATGCTTAGATCACTTATCACCACCGCCCTTTTTGCAATTCTTTTCTTTTCTTGTATCCAGTCAGACGATCCGGCCATCGATGTAATGACATTCAATATCAGACTTGACACGCCTGATGACGGACCTAATGCATGGCCTCACCGTGCTGCAAAAGTGGCCGCATTTATTGACGAACAGATTCCTGACCTGATGGGTATGCAGGAGGTACTGTGGCATCAGTATGAATATCTTCATGATGTTGTGCCAGGGTATGGATCTGTGGCAGCTGGCCGTGACGATGGCCAAAAGGGTGGAGAAGCATGCCCGGTATTCTGGCGGCTTGGGAGATTTGAGCACCTCGCCGACGGGACTTTCTGGCTGTCAGCCACCCCGGATGTGCCAGGGTCTGTAGGATGGGGAGCAGCGCTCACACGCATATCGACATGGGTCAGACTTTATGACAGGGTTGCGAAGGATACACTTCTTTTTTTCAATACTCATTTTGACCATATAAGCGACTCGGCAAGAGTGATGAGCTCAGGAGTGCTGCTTGAAAAGGTCAGAGAGCTTGCCGGGGATAACAGGTTTATTATCACCGGCGATTTCAATGCCACGCCGGAAAGCCTGGCCATTAAAGGTATGAAGGAGGGTGATCTGGCGATTGATTCATACCTGGTCTCGGAGACGCCCCCTGCTGGTCCGGCTTATACCTTCAACGGCTGGAAGGATGAGCCGGGGGAAGAAAGGATAGATTACATATTCGTCCGGAACGGTATGAAGGTGTTATCGCATGAGACACACAGGGTAATTGAAGAGGGTGTGTTCATATCTGACCACTGGCCGGTGATAGCCAGGGTCAATTGAAAAGAGAGTGGTTCCTGGTTGGGATGAATTCAACCGGGATGTTAAAAGCCTCAGATATATGATGACCCCTTTCAAGTATGTCATCATCCTCTTCGTCATAGTACCACTTGATCACCAGCCTTTTACCATGATTAGTAACCTGGGATATCTTTCTGATAACTGCAACCAGGATCTGGGTACCGAAACTGTTAAGATATTCCAGGTCAATAATAACCGTTGTGGTGCCGGCGGGATTCTTAAGGTAACGTTCTATGCAATCGAGCAGCTTCTCCGATGGCGCTGTCCTGTTCAGGGCCATGGCTCTGCCTTTGATGCTGAGTGTACCGTCGGCGTTAAAGATGACCTCCGGCGTTTTGTCGGTAGGTGGAATATGGCAATGGTTATCCTGCATGGTCATATGGAAAGGTTCTTCCCTTAAAGATTCAAAGATAAGCAGATGTGTCACTCCTCACAAAAAATATTTTTCCGGAAACGGGTATGGAGGCAGGAATATGCTCTGCCTCTCTCAACATTCCGGCACCTTATTTTGTTAATTGTATGTTTTGTGTCACTGAGATATCACGCAACTGATAAAACAAATAATCCAATGAACACCAGACGCCCAGGCAACATAGATGAATATATCAGCTTCCAGCCTAACAGCTGGCAGGAGATGCTGAAGAAGGTCAGAGATACCATTAAGGAGGCTGCTCCCGGTGCCATTGAATCCATCAGCTATGCCATGCCTGCCTGGAAGTTCAGAGGTAAACCGCTGGTATATTTTGCCCTGAACAGGAACCACCTCGGCTTCTATGCCACCCCGTCAGCAAATATCGCTTTCAGGGAGGATCTGAAAGAATACAAGTCATCAAAGGGTGCGGTTCAGTTTCCGCTGGATAAACCTATCCCTTACGAACTGATCCGCAGGATGGTTCAGTACAAGCTTGAAGAAATCAACAAATCATAGGGGGAGATAAAATGAACAACTCAATCTATCCATCCGTCTGGTTCAATAACAACGCCAGGGAAGCCGCGGAGTTTTACTTATCCGTCTTCCCGAAAGCGAAAATTGCAGACGAAAATCCGGTGGTGGTAATCATGGAAGTGAGCGGTCAGAAACTCATGCTTCTCAATGGTGGAGACATGTTCCGGCCCAATCCGTCAATCTCCCTGATGTACCTAACGTCATCGCAGAGCGAAGTGGAGGAAATCTACTCACAGTTGATCGAGGACGGAAAATCACTGATGCAACTGGATAAGTATCCGTTCAGTCCGAAATACGGATGGGTCGAAGACCGTTATGGCGTATCGTGGCAGCTGTACTGCGGCCAGGAGGAACATATCATCCAGAAACTGGTCCCGACACTCATGTTTTCCGGCAGGAACAACGGGAAGGCTGAGGAGGCTGTGGGCTTTTACTCCAGTGTTCTGCCTGACTCAAAACCTCGTGGAATGCTGAGGTACACCGGTGCGGAAGGAGAAGTGGCAGGTAACATTCAGCACGGCGAATTCATGATCAGGGATTACCTGTTAATGATCATGGATAGTTCCCTGTCGGATGACTTCAGCTTCACAGAGGGAGTTTCACTGGTTGTTGAGTGTGACACACAGGCGGAGATTGACAAGTACTGGACGGCTCTCACTTCCGCCGGAGGCGAGGAGAGCATGTGCGGATGGCTGAAGGACAGGTACGGAGTGAGCTGGCAGATAGTTCCTACAGTTCTTCCCGCGCTGATGGCCATGTCACGCAGGGTAACGGAAGAACTGCTGAAGATGAAGAAGCTTGATATCAGGAAGCTGACTGAGGCTGCCGGCTGATCTGATTCCCCTGGTGGATTCCCGGAACAGTCTTATCCGCCAGGTACGGGCAGACATTTATACCACGGACACTTTATGCCCTTTTGCGGTATGCCCGTATTGCCAGGGTGAGGAGCGAAGTTGCGAGCAGGGAGAGCAGCCCTACATCCATAGCGATATCATGAAATCCTGACCCTTTTAGCATTATCATCCGGTTGATCCGCATCAGGTAAGCCACCGGGTTCACCCAGTTGAATTGCTGTGCCCAGACTGGCATGCTCTCGACAGGGGTAAAGATACCGCTCATCAGTATGAATATCATCATGACGAAATATGAAACGAAAAGGAACTGTTGCTGTGTTGATGCCATTGTAGAAAGGAAGAGCGCCATCCCCAATACAGCCACGAGAAATATCATAGCACAGGCGAAGAAAAGAAGGAGACTCCCTTCGAAGGGGATGTGGAATGCCAGCCACCCTATGCTCAGCCCCAGTGCCAGGTCGAACAATCCAATGATAAAAAAGGGTATTATCTTTGATGCTATCAACTCCCATTTCATTACCGGGGTTACGTTGATCTGCTCAATCGTGCCACTTTCCTTTTCCCTGACCAGGTTAAGTCCTGACATAAGCAATCCGATGGCTGTAATGAGTATCACAAGTATCCCGGGAAGCATGAAATACTTGTAGTTGAGGGTGGGGTTGTACCAGTAATGCGGTAATACCGACAGGCTTGGCATGGAACCTGATGACATGATCATTCCGCCTGCCTGTCCCGGTGGAGATCCTCCGCTCAGTAACACATCACGGTTGAAATCGCGTACCACTGAGTTGAGATAGGTCCATGCAAGCTGGGCAGAGGTGGAGTTAACGGCATCCACAAGCACCTGCAACCGCGGCCGGGTCAGTCCTGCAAGACCTTCGGAGAAATCGGACGGGATAACCAGCACCATGTCAGCATTGCCGGCAAAGAGCATTGACTCTGCCTCCCTGACACTTTGAGGGGTGGCTGCAACAGCGAAAAAGGATGAACCTGACAGCTTTGCCACCAGCTCGCGTGAAGCCCGGGAGTGGTCACTGTCAATAACAGCAAGATCGATCCGCTTGACTTCGAAGGTCACAGCCGGGACGAGAACCAGCATCTGGATAATGGGCACGGCAATAATAGCCCTCGCAATGAATGTATTCCTCCGTATATGCCGGAACTCTTTCCGCAAAAGGAACATCAGCTTTCTCATCTTTCATCCTCCCTGGGCTTAATGCCGGATCTCTTCCTCATTATTTTGCCTCCCCGAGCCTGGTTTTGAATTTCTGTATGCTGATGACCATTAGCAGGAGGGCTGTAACAGCAAGTATCAGCGTCTCCTTCCATACATATCCAATTCCCGCACCCTTGATCATGATTGCACGGATTACATCAACAAACCACCTTGGCGGCAGGATCATTGTTACATAGTCATATATCTTCGGCATGTTCTCGATCGGAAAGATGAATCCCGAAAGCAGCAGTGCCGGCAGCATCAATGCCAGAAAAGAGATGAAGATGGCATTCTCCATCTTGCCGGTAAGTGTTGAGATGAGTATGCCGAGTGCCAGCCCCAGCAAAATATAGAGCATGCATTCGGCTATCAGCAGAGCTATGCTCCCCTGAACGGGCAGTCCGAAGACAAACCATGCCATCAGCAATATAACTATCACATTAATCAGCGAGAGGAAGAAATAGGGGGTTGCCTTGCCTACTATAATCTGCCATGGTCTGAGGGGCGACACCAGAAGCACCTCCATGGTGCCGTATTCCTTCTCCCGGACAATGGTCACCGAGGTCATCAGCGAACAAATCATTATAAGAATGAGCGTGATCAGTCCGGGGATAAACATGTAATGGCTCTCAAGGTTGGGATTGAAATACATACGGACTTCAGGCATGATCAATGGCATGGTTGCGGTTAACTCACCGGTAAGCGATGCTGAGTAAGTGGATAATATGCCATTGATGTAACCTGTTACCAGGCTGGCCGTATTCGGTTCTGTGCCGTCGGCGATGAGGCTAATGGTTGCGGTGCCCTCACGGGTGATGGTTGCTGCCATCTTTTCCGGGAAAACCACCACAGCCCTGATCTTTCCCTCTTTGAATGTGGCATCTATCTCGTCATAGGAATCCAGCTGCCTGGCCACGTAAAAGAATTTTGACGCTTCAATGTTCTGCGTCAGCTCCTTCGAAACCTCGTCATGGGCATTATCAAGGACTGCGATAGCTGCATTCTTCAGATCCGTGCGTACGGCATAACCGAAGATAAGTATCTGTGCAGCCGGTATGCCAAACAGTATTATCAGCGTCCGGTAGTCGCGGAAGATATGGATGAACTCCTTACGTACAAATGCCATGAATCTTTTCATACCATGGTCCTTTGAGGTCTGGTTATCTTCACAAAGAGCTCTTCAACAGTTGCAGTTCCATACTGCTGCCTGAGCACAGAGGGAGTGTCAAGTGCCACGATCTTACCCTCGTTCATAATGGTGATACGGTCACAATATTCGGCTTCATCCATGTAGTGAGTGGTGACAAAGACTGTGATTCCCTGCGAGGCTGTCTCATAGATCATCTCCCAGAATTGGCGGCGGGTGACAGGATCGACTCCGCTGGTAGGCTCATCGAGAAAGACGATCTCAGGGTCATGGAAGACAGCTGTGGCGAAGGAGAGTTTCTGCCTCAGTCCAAGCGGCAATGACCGTATCAGTGTATCACCGTATGAGGTGAAACTGAGCCTTTGGAGCATCGCCTCACGGCGATGAATGAGCTCCTTCATCCTCATTCCATAGATCCCACCATATAGCTCGATGTTCTCCCTGACTGTAAGGTCTTCATAGAGCGAGAAGCGCTGCGACATATAGCCTATCCGTTTCTTAATCTCTTCCGGACGGCGGGATGCGTCAATGCCTGCGACCATAACTCTGCCGGAGGTGGGCCTGGATAGACCACAGAGAATCCTGATAGCGGTTGTCTTCCCGGCACCGTTGGCACCGAGGAAACCGAATATCTCACCCCTGTAGACGTCAAAGGAAAGATGGTCATTGGCTGTAAAGGCGCCAAACTTCTTCACCAGGTCTCTTACCTCTATCACCTTTTCTCTTTCCATCAGGTTGACCATTTCATTCTTAATCTGTTCCGGGCTTCTTTTATAATGACTTCTCTTCCGGCTTCCTTCTCATCAGTTCCAGAAATACATCCTCTATCCCGGGCAGAGTTTCTTTTATCGTCGCTCCATGTATGCCGGTATTTTCCAGTTTCCTGTTCAGATCTTCCGGGGCAGTGCCTTCGTGAAGGGTTATGTGGACTGCTTCACCAAATGGCTCCGGGTTGCTTACAATTTGAATCTCACGGAGAGCAAGCAGCAGGCGGTACCTGTCAGGGTGGCTGATGGCCCACATTTTCCTCCCGTAGGAGGTGCGGATGGCTTCCGGAGTGTCGATACCCATCAACCTGCCCTGCTGTATAAGTGCGATACGGTCGCAGCGCAGCGCTTCATCCATGTAGGGTGTCGAGACTACAATTGTTATTCCCTCTTTTTTCAGGCCCTCCAGCATCTCCCAGAACTCTGTGCGCGAGACGGCATCAACACCGGTGGTCGGTTCATCGAGTATGAGTATCCTTGGCTTGTGGATCAGTGCGCATGAGAGTGCAAGCTTCTGCTTCATGCCACCGGAGAGATTACCTGCACGCCGTTCTCTGAATGGCTCTATCTGTTTGTAAATCGGCTCAATGAGATGATAATTTTCCCTGATTGTGGTACCGAAGATTGTAGCATAGAACTGCAGGTTTTCTTCCACGGTGAGATCCTGGTAGAGACTAAATCGGCCAGGCATATACCCAATGTGGTTGCGCAGCTCCCGGTAGTCACTCACAACATTGAGCCCGAAAAGGGTCATCCTGCCGCCGGACGGGATGATCAGAGTGGCTGCGATGCGGAAGAGTGTGGTCTTGCCTGCGCCGTCGGGACCGATGAACCCGAATAGTTCACCTTCGCTGACGGCGAAGGTGATATCGTCTACGGCAGTGATCTTTCCATACCTGTGGGTTATGCTATTTGCTTCTACGGCTTTCATCTCATTGTAACCTTTCCGCGCTGGTCTGAGACTGGGTTTATGACAATTCCTCGGGGCAACATATCATTGGAAGATTGCCTCGCCGGGTTGCATTTCAGTTGAATATTGCCTCCCCGGGCATGCCTGACTTGATTGAACCGTCGTTTGGCACCTCCAGAGTCACTGCATAGACCAGTGTCACGCGCTCCTCTTTTGTCTGAATGATCTTGGGAGTAAACTCAGCTTTCTCCGAGATATGGGTCACTGTTCCTGTGTAGTTCTTGAACTCCTTTATTCCCTGATCGATACGCACAGTACATGTTACCCCGGTTTTTACTTCGGCAAGCTGTGCTCCGCTGATCCAGACTTTCAGTTTCATTGTTTTCATGTCGGCAAGCTTCACCAGCGGTTTGCCGGCGGCTGTGAGTTCATGTGCTGAGGCATATTTTTCAATTACTGTGGCATCGTAGGGTGCGCAGACGGTGCTGCGGGCAATCTGTTCATCAAGCACAGCTCGTTTGGCGGCTATGCCCTGCTGTTCAGCTGCCACCGACTGGCGCTGGGTGCCATTGGCTTCTGCCTGCCGGCGGAGGACCTCCATCTGCCCGGTGAGGTCATCAAGCTGTTTCTGTGTGGCGGCGCCGTCAGCGAGCATGCGGCGCGTACGCTCTATATTAACTGACAGGTTATCCATCTGCTGGCGTATCACGGCGTCCTGCGCCGCAATGCCCGCCAGGCGCGCCTGCGCCTGCGCCGTCACCGCTTCAAGCTCTGCCCGCTGAAGGATCTGCATCGTGGTGTCGGTGACGGCAATGACGGCGCCGCCCTCCACCAGCATACCCTCTGTCACATCCATGCTGATGATCCTGCCTGAGGTCTCGGCAGAGATGATCACCTCATCAGCCTCAAAGGTGCCCCACGCATCGGCATCGCTATCACCACGGCCACAGCCGGCTGCTGCCAGAAGCAGAATTATCGGTATAACCACTCTTTTCATTTTATTCCCGTGTTTTGTATCCTGTTATATAGAGATATTCCGTTTCGGCCCTGGCAATGCTTATCTTCCTGGCTGCCGCCGTAATGACCGCCTGCTTCTCATTGTTCAGCTCCGTCATATACTGCGAGGCAGTGATCGTTCCGTTCTTCAGCTGTGAAGCCGCGGCAGCAGCTATGCGGCTGCGAATGCCTATCAGCTCCTCGTCGCGACCTGCAGCCTCACGCAACGACTCAATCTCTGACATCTTCAGGGTGAGTAACCGCTGCAGCGACTCTTCTGCCGAACGCTTTCTTATATCCAGCAGCTGTTGCTGAAGCGCAAGTGTCTTTCGTTCATTGCTGTTTTTGCCCCAGTCGTATATGTTCCATTTCATCCCTGCACCGAACGAGTAATAAATGTCTGCCTTGTCTGAGAAAAAGTTGTTCCCGGGGGGATTGCCATAACCTGCCTGCGCAAAACCAAAGAACCTGGGCATACGCTGACTCTTCAGCAGGTTCTTTGAAAGTTCCAGTTGCCGGCTGCGGGTATCAAAGAGCTGAAGATCGGGATTCTCCACCGCCTCATTGCCGGTTATAAAATGATCCGGCAGTTCCAGTCCGGCATATTTCAACCCTGTCATCCCGGTGAGTTGCTCCAGGGCATGAGCCATGGCATCATGCCTGCGGCTCAGTTCGGCGGCAACCTGGCCTGCCTTTATCATCTCAGCCCTCAGTACGTCGAGCGTAACCGGAGGAACCACACCGTTCTCCACTCCGGAGGAAGCTTCCATGATACGGGTGCTTAGTTCTGAGATAAGTACAGATGTCACCTCTGCCTGGCTTCTTGTAAGCAGCAACGGGAAGAAAAGGTTGTTTACCTGTTCGCGAAGGCGGTAGATGTCGGCCTCGCTCTGCTGCATATTGAGCTCGCTGACCACCCTTTCCACTTCGCGTGTACTGCGGGTCACCCCTCCGTCCCAGATAACCTGGTTCAGATCAACAGTGGCCCTGTACTGTTCATGCGGTATTGAGGGCAGTGACCCGGGAGGTACCGGCAACGAGCCAAGCATGTCGGAGATATCGACAACGTCTGACTGGTAGTTGAATGAACCACCCAGATCCAGGGAGGGGAACCATGCGGCTGCAACGTTCCGGTCACGCAACAAGGTCAAGCCCGCATAGAGTTCCCACTCGCCCGAGAGAGGCGATGTCACAGCGGCGGAGTCATAGCACTGCCATAGGGTTACTGTCCGCTGTGACATAAGAGGTAATGCCGGCAGTAACAGTATCGGCAGAAAGGCAAGTCTCTTCATTTCTTCCGGTGTTTTAGTGAGTTAAGGATGAAATCGGAGGCAAACTCCTTTCGTTCCTCCATAAATGTTTTGAACCTCTTGTTGTCAAGCATCTGGGGCATCATAATTGCTATCATTTCTCTCGCTGCATAGGGGAATACCGACATTGAGACAACGGTGACCATCAGTTGCGGCATATCGCTTTTCTTAATGCCATATCCCCTGAGTTCCTTTGCATGCTTCATATAGAGCAGGTCACGCATCTCCCCGTACTGGAGAGTCTCCTTCAATCCGGTTGCTATGGAAGGATTCTTTGAGATTTCGTTAAGCAGGAAAATCGGCAGCTTCGGGTTTTTGCTCAGGAAGTCAATATGCTGACCGAGAAACAGCCTGATTTTTTCCTTGAATGTGATATCAGCAGCAAAAATTGTCATGATCTTTTCAAACATCTTCTTCAGCAGTACCTGGAATACTGCCATGAAGAGCTGATCCTTGCTGCGGAAGTAATAATGCAGGAGTGCCTTGTTAATACCGGCCTTGTCAGCAATCTCCTGCATCCTGGCGCCTTCATAGCCCTTCTCTTCAAAAATATCAGAGGCTGCCCTGAATATCTTCAACCTGGTCTGGCTGTCAGTAACTCCTGCCTTTGCCATATTAATTAACTGTATAGTTTAACCAAATGAATTAACCAATAGGTCAAAAATATGCAGTTAATTTATTATTTGCAAGTGATTTGTCTGTTTTTTAAATTTGATCATTCATTTCTGTTTCATACAAAAGCAAATGCCATGAAGAACTTCTTTAAAAAACTGGGCCGCTGGTTGCTGGCGATACTGTTGTTACTGGCTTTAGTGATTATCATATTTATTTCAGTTTCAGCATCTGCCAGGAAGAAGATGACCCCTGCTGATACCGGCCGCCTGACGGAAGATGTCTATGCGGTGAGGGATAAATATGTCAACATGTACCTTATCAGGGACGGCAATGACTACATTGCCATTGATGCCGGCATAAAGCCCGGAAGCATAAGGGGTGAACTGAGAAAGCTTGACATTGATCCGGACAAAGTCAGAGCAGTGTTCCTGACCCACAGCGATGCAGATCATGCGGGGGGACTCTCCCTGTTTAAAAGGGCAACTGTCTATATGCATGAGGATGAGGAGCAGATGATAAACGGTGAGACTGGAAGGATGCTGTGGATTGGAAATAAAATAGATGCAACCGAATATGTTCTGCTTGATGACAAATCAATCCGGATTGGAGACCTTAGGATAAAACCGTTTCCAACCCCGGGGCACACTGCCGGACTTACGTGTTACCTGGTAAATGACATCTATCTCTTTACCGGTGACGCTGTCAGCCTCAAGGACGGGGTTATCGGGCTTTTCCCGAAATACATCAACAAGAATCCCCGCAAAGCCCGGAGATCAGTTCACAATATAATGAACCTTGAAGGTGTCATGTACATCTTCACAGGTCATCACGGATTCAGCTCCGACTACTCTGCTGCCATGCGGGAATACCGTGATTAAGTGCATGCCGGCTCCGGAAGAGCGCTGACATTAACATCATCCGGCCCCCCACTGCAGTGAAACTGTCTCTCCATATGCCCTGTTCCCTGCCGCCAGAAGAACAAATCATTTCTCATGTTGTTATCTCATTAAAGAGCAAGAGCATGAGAACGAGAACTGCAGAGAAGATTATATCACCACCACCTGTCCATTTTGTTGGTGACGGCTTCAGGGTGCACAACTTCATTCCGGGCGTCTATCCCCTCACTATGGCGAGGATGGACCCATTTATACTGCTTGATTACAACTCGAAGTTCCATTTCACTCCCACGGC
>JAVEXM010000027.1:0-28679 GCA_034004025.1 Bacteroidales bacterium | reverse complement strand
TGCCGGTCAGGAAAAAGTGATAATTTTACCCTGCCGGCAGGGTGATTTATGTGCAGCATTATAACACAGAGATCTGAAAAACCGAATAGAAAATGAGCATTGAATTAAGAAAAGATTATGCCTACTCATTGCTTGTCCCCACGAGCATGGGCGTGCGCATAACCCCTGTGAACCACCAGCCTGTTCATACAAGTGACACCTTCTTCATGCAGGCAACAAGCGCGGAGACTAATGTGGCAAGCATAGCCAGCTATCTCGGCCTTCCGGTGAAAGTACTGACAACATTCGTCAAAGACAGCCCCATAGCGCAGTTCATTAGAAACAACCTCTCAGGCCGGCATATGACCTATGAGGGAAAGGAGGTTGCACAGGGCGGCCCCTGGGGATACCGTCACCAGTTCAATATTGCCGACATGGGATATGGCTCCCGCGGCCCGAGGGTGCATAACGACCGTGCCGGGGAGGTGGGGCGCACACTGAACGCCAAGGATTTTGACCTGGATCGTATCTTCGGGAAGGAGGGGGTGCAGATAGTGCATCTCTCAGGTCTTATCGGAGCCCTGTCGCCGGAGACAAGCGCCTTCTGCCTTGAACTGGCCCGCGAGGCGAAGAAGCACGGCACGCGGATATCGTTTGACCTCAACTACCGGGCATCGTTCTGGAAAGGCCGTGAGAAGGAGCTCTCCGGCATCTTCCGGGAGATAGCTTCCGTGGCTGACATCCTCGTGGGCAACGAGGAGGATTTCCAGCTTTGCCTGGGAATAGAGGGTCCCGAAGCGGGAGGGAAGGATCTCGGCTCCAAGATGGAAACCTTCAAGGGGATGATTGACCGTGTCAGGAGGGAGTACCCGGGAGCATCGGTTTTTGCCACCACGCTGCGGCAGGTGCTGAGTGTTGACGCCCATCTCTGGGGAGCCATCATGTGGGAGGGAGGCAACTGGCACATTATAGAACCACGCGAGATCCATGTTCTGGACCGCATCGGAGGAGGCGACGGCTTTGTGGGTGGATTGCTTTACGGCATTCTGAAGGGATGGGACCCCGCCAGGTGGGTGGAGTTCGGCTGGGCCAGCGGTGCGCTGGCTACCACCTTCCTTACCGACTATGCCCAACCGTCCGACGAGGAGATGGTGTGGAGCGTCTTCGAGGGCAATGCAAGGGTCAAACGCTGAAAAGAGTTTCCTCCGGATAAATCAATCATCAACGTGCAGGTCGGCGCTGAAGAAGGCGAGGCCCCCCGCGGCAGTCTCCTTATAGAGGCTGGGCAGGTCCTTTCCGGTTTGTTTCATGGTCTGCACCACCTTGTCAAAACTGACCATGTGGCGCCCGTCGGAGAGCATGGCGAAGGTGTTATGCGCAAGGGCTCTCGAGGCGGCAAATACGTTCCTCTCGATGCAGGGTATCTGAACAAGACCTGCGATGGGATCGCATGTAAGACCCAGGTGATGCTCTATTCCCATCTCTGCGGAGTACTCTATCTGGTAGTTCGTGCCTCCGTAAAGTTGTGTAAGAGCCCCTGAGGCCATTGCACACGCAGTGCCTATCTCACCCTGGCAGCCAACCTCGGCTCCGGAGATGGATGCATTTCTTTTTACAAGTGTGCCTATGAGCCCGGCTGTTGCCAGCGCCTTGATTATATCACTGTTAGTGTGTCTGTTGAACTGTTTTGAGTATTTCAATACGGCCGGGAGGACACCGCATGATCCACATGTGGGGGCAGTTGCGATGACTCCCCCGCAGGCATTCTCCTCACTCACTGCCAGGGCGAAGGCATAAAGGGTGGCCCGGGTGCGGAATATGTTCCTGAACTGATGTGCCTTGCGCATGTAGGAGTTAGCCTTGCGCTGCAGGTTCAGTCCGCCCGGAATAACACCTTCAGTCGCAAGTCCCCTTTTTATGGCAGCTTCCATGACACTCCATATCTCCCCGAGATAATCCATGATTTCATTTCCCTCTGACTCAGCAACATACTGCCAAAGTGTTATCCCTTTACCGTTGCAATAACCGAGGATATCATCCATGTTTTCATGAGGATAGACATCGCCTGTCTCCCTCAGCCCGCTGTCATCAGTCACGGCTCCTCCGCCGATGCTGTAAGCCATCCAGTCGGCAATGACGTTGCCGCTGTTGTCAAGTGCCTCGAACCTCATTGCATTGGTATGCCGGGGATGGACAATCTCCGGATGCCACTCTATTTCAAGTCTTCTTTTTCCAAAGGTCTTTTCAAGGGCAGCATCGGTCCGGTGCCCCCTTCCCGTGGCGGCCAGGCTTCCGTACAGCGACACCCTGTATGCTGCGGCACCTTCATTCTGTGCCATGAAACTCTGGGCAGCCCTCGCCGGGCCGATGGTGTGGCTTGCTGACGGTCCCCGCCCGATGCGGTAAAGGTTTCTTATAGTTTCCATGATAATTCAGCAGAGTTGTTCTTTTCTACTGTAGAAGCCGCAAATGTAATAACAAATTCTGAAACAGGACTGTACAGTCAGGATAACATTCCCCCGGGAGGGGCCTCCCGGGCAGGGGCTCACGAACCAGGCCAGCCAGCACTTGCAGTTCAAAATTCTACTGAGGGCTGTGCTCCTTCAGATTTATTTATTTACCTTTATCACTGACTGATAATCTGATTTCCAACTTAACACTTTTGAAATGAAGAACAAAGCCAGGGTTTTATATATCTTCCTTGCTCTCCTGTTTGTGGCAGAAGGAGCATATGCCCAGAGAGACAGCCTGCAGAACCTGCCAAACCTCCTGCTTCCCAAATTCATTACCAGCGTGGTGAAGATGAAGTCGGGCGAGAAGCGCAGGGCAGTACTCAATTATAACATCGTTGACCAGGAGATGGTGTTCATGCAACGTGACCAGTTCTTTGTGCTGAATGACCCTCAGCTGATAGATACGGTTTACATGGCTAACCGGACATTCATACCATTCGAGAAAGGTTTCTATGAGCTGGCACTGAGAGGCCCTGTCACCCTTTTCATACAACACAAGGCATATGTGGAGTCAGCAGGAGTTCCAACCGGTTACGGGGCGATGTCACAAACCACAAGCTATAACTATGTAAAGGCAGTCTATGACAACAACGGAGCAATCAACCTTAAGCTGCCGGATGAGTTTAAGATAACTGACGACACTGAGTACTGGGTTCTGAAAGACGGAGAAATGAAAAACTTTGACAACAAGCGTCAGTTCCTGCAGATCTTCCCGGAAAGGGGGAAGGAACTCAAACAGTATCTGGCAAAAACCAGGCTGGACTTTGACGACTACAAGGCTGTCATAAAGCTGGTCGAGTACTGCAATACCATACTCTGAGTATTTCTGTTGATTTAAGGGAAGCCGGCTGAAAGTGACTGAAACGGCCGGCAGAAAAAACATTGCTATTGCATGTGATGCAGGCCCGGGAAGACTTTTGTCAGGATTGATAGAAAAGACACAGCCGGGATAGAAAACAGAAAGAGGGTGTCATCGATGGCACCCTCTTTCGAACCAAACCTCACTTACTGATTAAAAATTCGGATTTCTGTCTCCTTCTGCCAGCGGGATGGCAAGTAATGAGTGATTGATATCCCTTCCAGCCGGATTTGAATTTAACATAATCTGAACCCTTCTTCCAGTTTTAAAGTTTTTGAAGTTTATTCCCATCCCGGATTTTGCTGCAGGTTGGGATTAATCGAAGTCACACTGTAGGGGAAGGGGAACCATTCGTGTTTCCCTGCCTGAAAACCAGTAGTTTTACCGGCATTAGGTTCCGAATAGGTGACATAACCCCTATGGGCAGCCTCGTCGTCAACAAAGAAGGCATCTTTGAGTGAAGGAATATGCTTTCCTGCATTCTTTGCCTTGTCAAGTTCACCCCAGCGCTTCATATCTATCCAACGTGCGCCTTCACACCACAACTCATAGTTTCTTTCCTTCTTGACATCATTCAGAGTCAAAGCGGTACTGACATGAGCTGATCCTGCACGCTGCTGAACCTTCTGGAGATACTGCAGACCATCGTTGTCGCTTGTCTGGGCGCAGGCCTCCGCATAAAGGAGAAGGACGTCAGCATACCTTGCAACAATGTAGTTGTTGTACCGGTACGAAGAGGTTGTCAGCACATCTGCAGGAGTTGCGATATGCTTTTTCTGAAGAAAACTGCACTGTCCGTAAAGGCCCTGGACATTATTGATACCACGTAGGGGGTCTGCGAGTTTCTGTGCTACGGTCATGCCATTTATATTCCCGTTATCACTTGGCCATTCAAGTTCGGTCAGGAACTCCTGATAATTTATCATAGTGCCTTTGCGGCGATATGAATCTCCGTCATTGGCATAAAACTCATCGGCGAACTCATCTTCAATGGCCAGACCGCCCCATCCCTGAGCAGCCATGTATTTCGGCTGGGCTATCATTCGGGAAGTTCTCCAACCCCAGATATTCATTTCCATCCAGGTAGAGCGCTGGATTTTTCCACCCCAGTCACCTATGGAGGCGTTCACAGCAATATTCGACTCGAAGATTTTCTCTTCGGAACCGTCACCGCCAATATGGAAGATATCAGCCCACTCTTCACCGGGAACAAGGTCATATTTATCTGAAGAAATTACTTTCTTAAGGGCTATTTTTGCATTGGGATAGTCGCCTTTGTACATGAGAGCCTTTCCCTGAACTGTCCAGGCAAAGCCCTTGGTAATTTTAACAGCGCCATCTTTATCTGCCTTGCTCTGACGTTCGTCAAGGTACTGTACAGCATCTGCACACTCATCTGCACACCACTGAAGAAGAGCTTCATGTCCGCCTTCATAGTTCGTTGGCTTGTCTGAGCCCTGGAGCACGTGGTCAACAAGAGGAGGGTTACCCCAGGCCATTGCGGCCATCATATGACACCATGCGCGCATCACCCTTGCCTCAGAAATGCAGCGGTCTTTTACCGGGCTGTCGCCGTACTGGAAGTTGTCAATGATCAGGTTAGCCCGATAGATAACGTAGTAGAAATGGTTGTACGCGAGCCTGATAACCGGGCTTTGTGTATCAAAACGGAACTCGTTGATGGCGGCTACCATGTCATTGTCACCGTAGAATTCTCCGGCTGCAAGGATGTTGTCAGCGGGGTAGTTGAGGAGGATATTTAGAGGAACGTAGATATATGCACCTTCCCAGCTTGCTATTTGTGTGGCAAAATGCGCGTACATGGCTACAAGCGCCGATTCCGCATCTGCGTCAGTCTTGTAAAATGAATCTATGGAAATGATACCCTTCTGTGGAATTTCGAGCCTGTCCTCGCTGCATGCAGCGAATAACATCACGAGTAGTAAGACCAGTATATATTTATTCTTTTTCATCTTGCTTAAGAATTAAGTTAGAATGTAATATTTACTCCGAAAATAACCTTCCTGGCCTGAGGATAAGTGCCGTTATCATAACCAGCGGCCGAAGCACTGTTGTTGGAGGCTGTAGCTGTTTCAGGGTCAGCTCCGGGGTACTTGGTAAAGGTAAGGTAGTCATCAAGCGACACATAACATCTCAGCCTGTTGACAAGTATCCTGTTGGTAATCGAAGCAGGAAGGGTGTAACCCAGCTGGATCTGCTTGATCTTGAAGTATGCCCCGTTGAACATGGCAGCTGAAGAGCTCCAGAACTTCCAGCTGGTTGCCACCTTTGAAGGATCAGGCATTGAGGCGCCGGTGTTATCAGGAGTCCAGGCGTTATCATAATAATACCTGAGAGAGTTACGCATAGGGGTATCAGCACGATAGAACACAGTGAAGATATCATTGCCAGCTACGCCGTTGCCAAATACGTTCAGGTCGAATCCCTTATAACCGAGGTTAACGGTGATACCGTATGTGTAGTCTGGAATTGCTTTACCGAGATAGGTCATATCAGCATCACTTATCGTTTCGTCTCCGTTGACATCCTCGATAATAGCGTCACCGGTTGCAGGGTCAACACCATTATATTTATAACCTCTGAAATACCAGATCGGGTAACCAACCTCGAATGCTGACTCTACCTCGTTGTTGGTGCCACTTACTCCACCTTTGTTGTCAGTCAGGCGCGATATGGCGGGATCGAGATAGGTAACCTCGTTGTGCAGTGTAAACAGGTTTGCATTGATAGCGTAGGTGAAATCACCTGCCTTGTCTTTCCATCCTGCTTCAAATTCCAGACCGCTGTTGAGAACAGATCCTGCATTGACTACAGTGCTGGAAACACCTATTTCAGGAACAGGGCTGATTGTGACGAGAAGGTCATTGGTCTTCTTGTTATAGTAGCCTGCTGAAAAAGACAGCCTGTCACTCAGGAATCTCGTTTCAAGACCAAAGTCAAGCTGTTCCGAGGTCTCCCATTTCAGATTCGGGTTGGCAAGGCCTGAGGGTGCGGAACCGTACTCGGGAGCACCGTCATCTACCATATACTGATACCATGAGCTGTTGTAAGAGATGCTTGTGCTGTACGGATAATTGTTCAGCACATTAATATTACCATTCAGCCCCCATGAACCGCGGAGTTTCAGGAAAGTGACCGGAATACGGTCAGCGACACCCGCAAAGAATTCTTCGTTGCTGATGATCCAGCCGGCTGAGAATGACGGGAAGTAACCCCAGCGGTTTTGAGCTGATAATTTGGATGAGTCGAACGCATCAGCACGGAAGTTACCCTGAATTGAGTATTTGTTGGCAAAGTTGTAGATGAGTCGTCCAAAGTATGATATCTGAGTAGACTGGCTGGGCATATTGCTAAAACTCTTGACAGTCTTTTCAGTTCCGTCTACCACATTGCTTATTACATAATTGAGATAGCGGAAGTTCGGTTCGTACCCTGACAGAATATTGGGTCCGCTGGCACTGGCACTGACGTTAAATGAATTGTTTTCAGTATAGGACATACCAGCCATCGCTGTTGCGTTATGTTTGCCGAGGACAAGATTATAGTTGGCAAAGTTTTCCCACTGATAATAGTAATTGGTATTTGCGTCAGCTGAGATGTTGTAATCATATGTCGATGCCTGTGGTGTGGCAAAATACGGAGTGTTGTAGCTGCTGACAGTGTTCTGTCCCACCCTGTAACCGAAACGGGAGGTTATTACAAGCCCTTTCAAAGGCTTCAGGTTTCCATAGACAACACCACGAAGATTGATCCCTCCGTTCTTCCGGTCAACACGGTCTCTCTGAAGCAGGGGGTTACCGCTATCGTCCGTTATATACTTTGATGTTGCATAGTAGAGATCATTTGTAGGATCTTTGAGTATTGGCCTGCCTGCATCATATGCCTGTTTCATCGATGATGAGAACTGATCCGGCGAAGAATAGTATACCGGAGTCAGAGGGTCAAGTGTCATCACCGAGTTCATGACTGAACCATACTGTGACATCTGGGAAACCGATTTGGTATTCCAGTTCTCAATAGAGTTGTTGGTACCTACCTGTAACCATTCTTTTACGTTATAGTCAGCATTGATCTGTGCAGTGAGACGTTTGTAAACATCCCTGTCACCCTTTACCATACCGTCATTATTCACATAATTGACAGAGGTGAAGAATTGTCCCTGGTTGTTTCCGCCCTGGAAAGTGAGAGTATGCTGCGGGCTCCAGGAAGGAGCGAACACTGCATCGAACCAGTCAGTGTCAGTATTATCATAATGATTTGCTGTTAACATAGCGTCCATATCATAACCTGACATTCTCTTATAATTGATCCAATCCTTTGCTCTGAAGATTTCCGGTTTGTTTGCAAGGCTCTGGCCGGTGTATTTGAAATCATAAGTAATGCTGGAAGCGCCTTTGGTACCGGATTTTGTCGTGATCAGAACGACTCCGTTACCTGCCTGGGCACCATAAATGGCAGCTGAAGCAGCATCCTTCAATATCTCGATGGATTCAATCATCGAAGGATCCAGGTACTGGATATTATCGACCTTCAGGCCGTCCACAATAAGGAGAGGACCGATATTACCCGAGTTTGAAGAGTAACCGCGTACACGGATGGTTGCAGCCTGACCGGGAGCACCTGAGTTGGAAAGAACCTGGACTCCGGGAGCCTTGCCCTGAAGAGCTGCGGCTGCGTCAGTGGTAGATACATTTTTGATGGCGTCTGCCCGGACTGATGCTACAGCGCCGGTAACATCGCTCTTTCTCACGGTGCCATAGCCCACAACAACAATTTCATCCAGTGCCTCCGTGGTCTCTTGAAGCGTGACATCAATAACTGACCTGCCATTTACAGGCGCTGTCACCACTGCATAACCGATAAAAGAGAATTCCAGTGTCGCACTGGCTCCCGGTACGTCAAGAGTATACCTTCCGTTGGCATCTGTCAATGCTCCTAAAGTTGTTCCTGTAACTTTTACGGCAACACCAGGCATGGGCTGTCCGTTAGCATCTTTTACAACCCCGGCGACCCTGATTTGCTGAAGTATGTTATCTGAACCGAGATTCAGATCATCAGCCCCAAGGCTATATGCGTTGCCTCCAAGAATACTCAGGGCAAAGGTGAGAAGAACTAATTTTGCAATTAGAAAGTGTTTCTGCATTCCTGTTCTCAATAGAAGAATAGGTTTGGTGAGTTTTTGTTCCATAACTTGGTTGTTTAGTTAGTTGGGAGTTTCCATTTATTGAAGTAAGTACTGTAAATTAAATTTCATGGACATTCCAAATCCACAGGTTGAGGTCAGGTTTCGAAGGGTGTTTCATAGGCAATCAGGTTTAAATTTTGCAATTACTGAAAGGGAGTCTACCAGTAAGTGTAGCTCTAACACTTTCAAAGCAATGAAAAACTTGCCATAAAGGCTTTTGTTTTTTAGTCAAAGAGATTTAAAAATCATTCAAATCACCTTAAAGTGAATTATCGTTCATTTGAACGGGATCATGATCTGTGTGAATGAATGAGCCGGGAATGAATATTTAATGGTATTCCCCTTGAATCTGATGTCGGATGATGTGCTGTTTACAGCCTCTTCCGCCAGGGGATCTCCGGGGTCGGCTATTTTCCCGTTTACCTCGTTCACTTTTGCATTGCCGGCAAAGTCTCCTGTCTGCAGGATTATATCCGTTTCAATGGCCTTTGTCTCATGCCTGTTGACCACATTGACCACAACGTTTCCGGCTTCGCTGTTAAGGATTGCAGTAACATCAAGGTACGGAATTTCACTGAAGATCTTGTTGCTGTATGCCTCACATGAAGTACTGACATCGAGCGAAGTGCCGAAGCAGTTATTGCTGTAAAGCCAGAATGCCCTGAAGGTTGCGTTCTTATAAACCCCCTCAGGTGAATATCCCACAAGGTTTGAGAGCATTGTCATGTTAGCCATCCTGACTATGTCGGCATGCCGGATAAATGAGTTCAGGTGTTGTGCCACCATCAGTGAGACGGTGATGCTGTTCCCGAACCCGGAAGCCCACTCATCGAAGGAAATATAAACCGGCCGTGTCGAACCTGTCTTTGTCATCGCTTTGAGGATGAGAGCTTTCACTGCCTCTATCTTCTGGTCAAGGTCAAGGCCGAGACTCATCATCCCTGAGAAGCTTCTGTCATCACCGAGTGCTTCGGTTGCATAACGGTGGACTGAGAGGTAATCAATGGTGCCTGTCATATGAGTCAACACATAGTCATTCCAGTCTATCCAGCCATTATCCGGCCTGTAATTTGAAGCGCCGCTGGCAATCAGCTTTATGTCCTTGTCAACCAACTGCATCAGCTTTCCGGCCTCAAGTGCGAACTTCACATAATCTTCGGCACTTTTCTGTCCCATCTGCCATGGCCCGTCAATCTCATTTCCCAGTGCCCAGTATTTTACTTTAAAAGGTTCCTCGTTACCGTACTTTCTTCTCAGGTCAGAATAATAAGTGCCTTTTTCAAGGTTGCAATATTCCACCCAGTGTCTCGCCTGGTCAAGGGTGCCCGTTCCTCCGTTTATGCATATGAAATTCTCCGCTCCGATGAGCTTGCAGAGCTGCACATATTCATCAGTTCCCATATGGTTGCTTTCAACCTGGTGCCAGGCAAGATCGAGTCTTGCCGGACGCTTGTCCTTCGGGCCGATGCCATCCTCCCAGTTGTACCCTGAAACATAGTTTCCGCCAGGCCATCTGACAACCGGAATTTTCAGCTCACGGACAAGCTGAATGAAGTCTTTCCTGAAACCATTTTCATCAGCGAAGGGAGAAGCAGGGTCATAGATGTTACCATACACCACTTTCATTATAGGCTCAACGAAGGCTCCGTAGATGTTTGGATCAACCGTGCCGACTTTGCGGTCAAGATCGATTTTTATCTGCGCATTTCCCTGCGACATCAGATTTCCGGGAAAAAGGCAGGAAAGAACCATGCAACAAAATAATATAGTCAGCTTTTTCATCGATAATTTGTTTGTTTTCTACAAATTTCAAATCAGTTTCCAATATAAGGAATTCGCCGGCCACGGATGTGATCAGCTACTGAGTATTCCTTTTACTTTTAAGTCATTGGTTTTAATAATCTTTCATTCCGGACATTCAATGGATAAAACTGCTAGTGAGGCCTGTTTTTATAGCCATGTAAAGTGATTTTACAACAGGATTTCTTATCTTTCCCTGACGTTTATAAAATTCTGTAGGCCTGATGGAATTAAGGCTTCTTAACACATCCATTTATGAAAAAGTCGATAATAATTATCTCTTTCATTCTGGCATCATGTTCAGGAGAAATAACAGAAAAAGAGAAAACCTGCTGTAATCCGCTGAACCTCAACTACCGGTTTCAGTACACTGACAGTGTTTCATACCGTGAAGCTGCCGATCCGGCGATGATACGATACAAAGACAAATTCATACTGTTCGTCTCGCACAGCGGAGGATACTGGTATTCTGATGATCTGCATGACTGGACTTACCTGCCGGTCAGTTCATTGCCAATTGAAGACTATGCACCTGATGCAATAGCTATAAATGACACAGTCTGGTTTGCCGCATCGTCGACAGAAAGGAAACCAATCTATTATACCACTGACCCGTTCAGTGACAACTGGAAGCCCATGGTTGACACACTTCCTTTCGCTGTCTGGGATCCCAACTTCTTCAGGGACGATGACGGCAGTATTTACCTTTACTGGGGTTGCTCAAACGAGCTGCCCATATATGGAGTGAGGCTCAACTCAAAAATGCAGGCAATTACCGTGCCGGCTGTCCTTGTTGAACATAATCCGGATAGCTACGGGTGGGAAGTGCCGGGCGAATCAAATGAACTGGCAAGCAACGGATGGAATGAAGGTGCCTGGATGACAAAATACAACAACCGGTATTACCTTCAATATGCTGCACCGGGAACGGAATACAGGACTTATGCTGACGGTGTCTATACTTCTGATTCGCCTCTGGGCCCGTTTACATATGAATCATACAGCCCCTTCTCATACAAACCGGGAGGGTTTGCCGGCGGGGCCGGACACGGTTCGACATTCCGGGATGAATACGGCAACTACTGGCATATTGCAACCATGTCCATATCAATTCGTCATATGTTCGAACGGCGCCTCGGGTTGTTCCCGGCAGCATTCGACAAAGACGGTGTATTGCGGACCTTTACTGCTTTCGGTGACTACCCGGCAATCATACCTGACCGGAAGGTTGATTTTGAGAAAGAGAGCACTTTCAGAGGATGGATGCTCCTGTCTTATAAAAAGAGAGCCGAAGCGTCATCGGTAATGGATGGTTTCCCTGTAAGCAATGCCTTTGATGAAGACATAAGGACCTGGTGGTCAGCTGTTACCGGCGACAGCGGGGAATGGCTCAGCGTGGAGCTTGATGACGCATCCACTGTGTATGCCGTTCAGGTCAACTTTGCAGACAACGGATCAAAACTCAAGCCCGGCAGCAAAGAGATCTTTTACCGTTACAGGATTCTGGCATCAAAGGATGGAAAATCATGGGATGTACTTGCAGACAAGAGCAATAACACTGCTGATGCATGCCATGATTACATACAGCTTGAGAAACCCGTTCAGACCAGGTTCATAAAGATTGAAAATGTCAGTGTTCCTGATGGCACCTTCTCTCTCTATGATCTGCGGATCTTCGGAACCAGGGAGGGAAATACTCCCGCAGAGGTGAATGAATTCACCGTGGCGCGCAACGAAGCTGACACGAGAAAAGCAATCGTGGAATGGCCTGCAGATGACCGGGCAACAGGCTATGTAGTAAACTATGGCACTTCGCCCCAAAAGCTATATACCTCCATCATGGTATATGATTCCGGTTCGGTTATGCTGACAGGTCTGAACCGGGATGTGAAATATTATTTCACTGTTGATGCCTTCAACGAATCGGGAATCACCAGGGGTATGACAGTTGTGGAAAAATAGCCGCAGGCAGTTTTGATGGCGTATTAAAGAGGGAGGTCACGGTGAAACCGGCCTCCCTCTTTTCAATGGTTAAATGCCGTTTATTACAACTTTCTCACCTATGGCAGGGCTGTATTCCTTTGTTGTGCCGTTAGCCCTGACGGTGCATGGATTGCCGAGCAGGGACCTGATCTCAGCCTTCACGAGTTTTCCGTCCTTCCAGTCTATATCAACCTCGAAACCACCCCTGGACTTCAGTCCGGTCACCGATCCGTCCTTCCAGCTTGCAGGCAGGGCCGGCAGTATCGATATTTCTCCCGCATGACTCTGTAAAAGGCACTCTGCCACTCCGGCCGTGTATCCGAAGTTTGCATCTGACTGGTTGAAGGCTGTGTTGTGAAGGTTGTTTCCGATCCCTCCCCATGATGACCGTGCCATGAAGAATTTCCTGATGACGGTATCAGCCCTGGCGCCGTCCTCCAGCCTGGCCCAGAAACTGATGTCCCATGCAGTTGGCCATGATGTTGAGGCCCGGCGCGGTTCAAGCCATTTTCTGATTGCGGCGGCCAGGTCGGGATTATCCCTAAGGGTTATGGAGTTGCCGGGATAGAATCCGAAATTGGCTGACATGTCGTGACCTTCATTTCCCCTTTTCCAGTCTTCTATCCACACCTGGAGAAGGCTGTCCCTGCCGATCATGTACGGCGGGATCCTGCCAAGGGCTTCCCCGAGACTTTTGCTGAAGTCCGCATCAGTGTCAAGTAACCCGGCGGCTTCGATACAATGAGGAAAGAGATCGTTAATAAGTCCTGTATTCATTGTTGTTGCCGGGGCAAGGAATGCCTCTTCCGCACCTTCACTTACGAAGAATCCCTGCTCGGGTGACATTGAAAACGGAATGACGAGGTAATCATACGCCGGATTTACGGTCATTATGTCCATCAGGAACTGTGCAGATCCCTTCATCACCGGGTAATATTCCCTGAGGAATTCTTTGTCCCCGGTGTAGAGGTAGTGTTCCCATATATGCTGACATAACCATGCTCCCCCAACCGGCCACATTCCGTAACGGGCTGCGTCAACAGGCGCGGTCCCTCTCCAGAGATCAGTATTATGATGAGCTACCCAGCCACCTGCATTGTAGTACAGTTTTGCAGTCTGAGCCCCGTTTTCAGACAGGTCCTTTATCAGATTGAACAGGGGACCTGTGCATTCCGACAGGTTTGTCACCTCAGCCGGCCAATAATTCATCTGGGTATTTATGTTGATCGTGTATTTGCTGCCCCAGTTGGGCAGCAGGTCCTGGTTCCAGCGGGCCTGCAGGTTTAATGGTTCACTGCCGTCCCTGCTGCCGGAAACAATCATATACCGGCCAAACTGAAATATCTTTGCCAGAAGGTCAGGATCAGATTCTCCTTTCTTCAGAGCAGCAACCCTTGCATCGGTCGGCATCTCATTTTTCACCGGGTCACCGATCTTGAGACTCACCCGGCTCATCAGGGTGGTGAAATCATCTAGATGGGTGTTTTTAAGTGTTTTGAAGTTCTTTCCCCTGACATCTGCAAGGATCTTTTCACACCTGGCTGCCGGATCTCCGCTGATATCCCTGTAATTAACGTAACTGGTCGCAGTTGTGAGAATAAATGTCACGGAGTTGGCATCTTCAACAACGAGGGTCGAATCGGTTGCCTTCAGCGAACCTTTTTCCGGCAATGCAACCACATCAGTCTGAAAACCGAGCCCCGGACCTTCGACCTTCGCAACAAGCCAGCTGATCTCTTCGGGAAGATATTTCCATGTGCCGCTGAGAGTCAGTCTGTTATCCGTTACCTTTGTTTTTTCGGCGAACGGACTGCTGAGTTTTGCCTCAACAGATACCTTCCCCGGTTTGTCTGCCGATATCCTCATTACCATTACATGGTCAGGATATGACATAAAGACTTCACGGGTCATTTTCACATCACCGTCGGTGTAGCTGATCCTGACGATGCCTGTTTCCATATCCAGTTCGCGGTAGTAATCCTTAACAGAATCACTGCCAACCTTGAAATCGAGAAGAAGGTCGCCCACAGGCTGGTAGGCCTGCTGAGCACCCGGCTTCCCATAGAAGTGTTCGTCTGCCAGTTTTTCTGCTTCCCTGAACTTTCCAGCAAACATGAGATCCCTTATCTGCCCGAAATACTTATATGCATCCGGGTCATTGTAATCATGCGGTCTGCCTGACCAGAAGGTTGATTCATTCAGGGCTATCCGCTCATTCTGAACCTTTCCGAATACATTGGCTCCCATATAGCCGTTTCCTATGAACAAACCATCGAGCCATGCTTTCCCTGCCGGTTTGTCATACCAGAGAACCATTTCTTTTGTTGCCGGGCTTACTTTCCCACTGGTGGAACAGGCAGAAAACATCAGCAATGCTGCGAGAGAACCGGTAATGAGTGATTTCATAATTTTTTCGGATTTCGGGTAGTTTTATATTTACTGAATTCACTTTGACTTTTTCCTGAACTGAACCCAGTCAATGTTCACCGGATTTCCATCTTTCAGTACAACAAAAAGGTTATGAGTTCCTTTACTGTACTTTTTCAGTTTTGCATCCACATTGCTCAGCGCCGTGTTCCCCGGAATTTCAATCTCCGCAAGGAGCAGGCCGGCCGGATTATCGAGCCGGATCTGAATAATCCCTCCTGTCACTGATGAGGCATTGACCCGCACTGATTTGAGTTTTTTGTTTCCGAAGTCAACTGCATTGTATGAGATCCAGCTGCCTGGTCCGCTCAATTGGGCTGTCCATCCCCGGAATGGATTTATTGTATCAATGAGCGCAACAGTTACTCCCGCCGGGCTTACCTGGCTGAAGCGATCAATCTCGATTGTGGTTTGTGCGCTGGTAATTCCTACTCCGCGGTTGGTTGGAATCACCTTCCTGATAGTCCCGTCTTCATTGAAGAACAGGCTGTCTATGCAGACTGACCTGTTCTTGTCAAACTTCGGCGAGTAGGCGCTGTTATGATAAAAGAGATACCACTGGTCATTGTATTGCACCAATGAGTGGTGATTAGTCCAGGTCCCCATCGGGGTTTCGTCCATAATGACCCCTGTCACCTTAAATGGCCCGAGGGGATTGTCACCCATCGCATATTCAAGCCTTTCAACTGTATTTTCCACGTGAGGATAGGTCATATAATATATTCCGTTCCTCTCGAAGAAAAAGGGTCCCTCAACCAATCCTTTTGTCGGCAGATCACCAACAACAACCGGATCAGAATCCAGCTCGGTCATGTTCTCTTTCAGTTTGGCGACAAAGATTCTGCCCATCGAATAATAGATATACGCCTGGCCATCCTTGTCAATGAACACGCTCGGGTCAATGCCCCTTGCCTTTGCAATAGGCTCAGGCTGTGGAATATATGGTCCCTCCGGGTTATCTGCTATTGCTACCCCGATTCCGAAGCCCCGGCCGGTCTTAACGTTGGCAGGGAAGTAGAAATAGTACTTGCCGTTTCTTTCAATGCAGTCAGGCGCCCACATGCTGAACGATGTGGGGTTGACCCAATCGACTTTATCCTGGCTTACAATGACGCCATGGTCAGTCCAGTCAGTAAGGTTTGATGAGGAGAAGACATGGTAATCTGCCATGCAGAACCAGTCTTTTCGCGGGAAACTTTCCGGCGCAGGGATGTCATGTGAGGGGAAAAGATACATTTTCCCGTTGAAGACCCTGGCTGTCGGATCAGCGGTGAACTGGTCACGGATGACAGGATTTTGCGAATAGGCCAATGTGCCTGCCACCATAGCGGTGATAGCGATTGATAATTTTAAGTATCTCATTATTTATCTGTTTGTTTCTGTTAATATTTCTCTGGCCGGGTATTTTAATTATTTGCTATTTCTGCGGCAGCTTTGGCAAGGAAGAGATAGTCGGCGCTGCCGGCCATCGTAACTTCATTCTGACCCCAGAAGAATGGCCAGTCATCCTTGTTTTCAAGGTAATCAGGCCTGAGCAGTATCAGTCCGGGAACGATACCGCCTGCAATTATGGAGAAATCAGCCCTGTTGTTCCCGTAAGCAACTTTTTTTGACCTTGTTCCGACTGCCTCAACAAACGATATATTCGAATAGGGATGGCATCCCAGGACGTAGTTCATTCCCCGCAGCACATATTCCTTATCCATCACATCAGGGAATGCCTTAAAGGCGTAATAGTTTGCAATTCCCCAGGCGACAACAGAACTGGTGCCACCCCATGACCCGAGGGTGATAGGCACGGCATAGGGATTCTGTTTTTCAATTTCGTCAAGTGATTTCCTGTATTTGACCACATAGCCTTTCAGCTTTGTCTTGTAACTGTCATCCATATATGGCAGTGCCTTCAGTGCAGGGAGAAGCTCCATTCCTGAAAAGGCTCCCTGAAAAGCCATTTCGCGTCCGCCACGCTGCGATTCAAGTGAAGACCATATCTTGCCGAGGAACCTTTCAGCATATTTCTTCTCGCCGGTGGTGATATACAGTTGCAGTGCAGCTTCAAGCTGAGCCTCGATGCCCATCATCGACCACATTATCATCATAGGGTCATTACCGGTTTTGTTTTTACCCAGTTCGTCAGCCTCCTCCACGAGCCGTTTTGCATTGGCCAGGCTTCTCTCTGCAAGGTCATCGTTAAAACCTCTCAGGGCGCGACTGGCAGCCGCAAGGGTGGCTGCCGTGGAATAATCAAGATATGGCTGACGGGTTGTGAAGGCCCAGCGGTCATCAGGGGTACCGCTCGACCTGCCGTCGGTCTCATAGGGCTTAAGGGCCGGATTATAAGGTAGATTGTCTGTTTCCGTCATTGCATCTCCGAGGTGATGATACTGATGCATGGCGGGAACTATGATTCCTGTCACAGGGTGGCCGATATTTTCACACTGTGCAACCAGGTTCAGCGTTCCATGCTCAATCTGTTGCAGGATATCTGGCTTCCCGTCAGGACGATGGATGTCAACGTACCTTGTTTCCTGGTCTATGAAAGTCTGATCCCTGTCAGGCCTGAATTCTTCCCATGCCTCAACAAACCTTGTGATAACGCTGTTATGTGAACCGGTCTGAATGTCAAAGTCACCGGCATCAAACCATCCGCCGACTGCCATGTTCGGAATACGTTCAAGGGGCCTGAATCTCGTATCGGTAGTGTCGCCCATCCTGTATCCGTCGAAATGCTGGTGATTCAGTGGCGCCTGCAGACAATCATCAAGGTAGGAAGCTCCGTGCCAGATGCGGTAGGCTTCGTTAACAGTCATATGATCCATCTGAACGGGAAACCAGACATCAAGAGTAGGATGCCATACATTTTCAAATACGTCAGGGGATATAACGAACGGATTCGTTTTATGATTACCGTATGAAATGTAATAAACGCCTGGTTCCCTGACTGAGGAAAAATCAAACCGGGCATAATTATATCGCAAATATTTACCCCATATCTTCACGGGACCGATGAATTTCTCAACTGACCTGCCATCAGCAGTGACCTGGAAAACCTGTGCCGAATTCATTGGTGTGTCATTCATGTCAAGTTCTATTACTGCCACCTTCTCACCGGCGGGTACATATCCTGCCTGCGAGAATCCTATAACCGGCTCCCTTGTCCAGTCAGGCACGGAATTCACTTCCAGGTACCACGTAAGAACCTTCCCCGTTTTGTTTGCAGGGAGCAGGCTGCGCACAACAAACCATCCGTTTTGTGCGAGGTTTCGACCGTCATAAAGCATCAGGTCTGTTTCTGTTCCTTTGATTATCACCATTCTGGCAGGGTCATCAGGTGCCAGCGTCAGGGTTTTGCCTGTTGCAAGGGGCAGGGGGACAATAAATTCACCGAGACCTCTGTCATCAAATGTGGTATGTCCTGCATATTGAGGAATCTTTTTGTCTGAAGATTCTATTCTTGTGTTGCCAGAAGGGTATCTCGGGAAATTACCGGGTTTACCGTCAACCAGGTAGGTCTTCTCGAAGTACGCCGAAGGGAGGAATTCAAGATTGAAGCCGGCATTACCCTCAAGCTCCCGCGGCAACGGTCTGTCAAGATAAACGTTGATCTCCACACCGTTGTCCCTGGCAGTAACACTGATCCTGGAATTGAAATCGAAGTCCTTGTAGTTCAGCTCTGTGGTTATGGTTTTGTTTGCTTCATCAACCTTGCGTCCTGTTACCGCAGGTATGAGGTCCCACTGTTCAGGAGTGTTCTGCAGTCTTACTGCTCCGCCAGTGGAAGTCCTTACTCCCTGTTGTATGATTTCAATTCCCGCAGTCTTTTCATCGAAAAAAAATCCCGTGTACTGGTTGCTGTAAACGAGTATATTCACTCCGCGCGCTTCAAAATATCCCTTCTCATTCAGCCTGAGAAGCTGACCGTTAAGTATTACACTGCCAAACAAAAATCCCAGAAAGGGGACCATGAATATCGACCTCTTCCAGGGGTATCTGCTGTGGTTTAGGTTGGTTTTTGTCACTGTTTTGGTTTCTGGTTGAGTTTATTTACTTTCAGTTCTTTCATTGGTTATGCGGAACCAGTCGAAATCGACGAATCCGCCAGGCTCCCGGGTGGCATAATTGAACAGCCCGTACCGGTATCCCATGAAATGAGGCATTGAATATTCCATTTTCAGCTGATTGCCAATTGATTTCCATGTCTTGCCGTCAAGGCTGTAGTAAAAGTAAGCCAAATCCCTGCGGTCAGTGAAGTCACATTCTGCCTTCAGGTAAACCTTCTTTCGCGTCAGCGGTATGCTTTCAATTTCTTCAGGGCTGCCTGACTGTGCATTGACCATGACAACCGATCTGATCCCGTTGCTGTATTTTACCCCGACGATCCCGTACTTTTTTTGCAGGAGGGCTAACCCTGCAAAATCACCTTCCTTCATACCTGAAACATCTATAAGCGTTGATCCGGAACACTCCGGACCGATTGTGCGCTGAGTCAGGGTATTCCTCGCCTGTGTGAAAACAGAGTCAATTCGCCCTGCAGTCAGCCTGAGAAATCCCTTTCTCTGAGTCACTGACCAGCGGGAGTTGTCGGGATTGTGGTTCCATTGCCAGACAAGAGGGAGAGGCGGATCACCCTTTTTTCTTTTGAATTCATCCGGTGCAACTATTCCAGGTATCAGTCCCTTGCCGGGAGGAAGATCGAGCATTTCAGGAACCTTGCCGTCAGTGCCGATTACAGGCCATCCGTTCTCCCATGTCATGGGAATAATATATGGTATCCGTCCGACGGATCCGTAATCCCTGAAAAGGTATGCAAACCATCTGCCGTCAGGGGTATCTGTCATTCCTCCCTGGGCTACTCCGAGATCCTGAAAAACAAGCTTTCCTTCCCACGGCCCGGTCAGCCTGTCGGCCCTGTGGACAACAACAGTGCGCATTCCCCCGCGCGGCCAAGTTATATTGAACAGGTAGTATCTGCCATCCTTCCTGAACAACTGCGAACCTTCTCCCAGCCCGCTTTCCGGACCCGACGGTGCACTTGAGTTTTCAATTATAACCTGGTTTATTCCTCCGGGTTTTACTCCTGACAGGTCTGCATTGAGTTCAACCAGATATAGTTTCTTATTACCGTAAATCAGATAAACACGACCGTCATCATCAAACACCAGGGTATGATCATGGAAACTGGGGCTGAATGAGACCTCTTTCCATGGCCCCTTTTCTATATCTTTTGTTGACCAGATATATGTTTTATTGGTTGTGGAGGAGAATGTTGATACATAGAAGGTCTCATTATGATACCTGATACAGCTGGCCCAGGAGCCTCTCCCGTAGGCATTCTTCCCGTGAATGAGGTTGAGCTCGTCATTATCGCCAAGCGTACTGTAAGCATAAGTGACCATTTCCCAGTTGACAAGATCCTCAGACTTCATTACCGGAACGCCCGGAGACATGTGCATGGTGGTGCTGGTCATATACCAGATGTTCCCGACACGTATTACTGACATGTCGGGAACATCAGCCCAGATCACCGGATTTCGGGCCTGGTCCGCCTGACCGGTGACTGTCAGGCAAAGAAGGGAATTGATTAGTATCAGGAGGCTGAAATAGTATTTCTTCATGACGCTGCTTTGAACGTAATATTTATAGTTTAATCACTGTCCTTTTACCTTCATAGGTTATCTCTTTATCCCACTGTTTGGGTATCTCAGTTCCTGTGCCCTTATTCTTTCCAACCAATATGATTCTGAATTTCCGCTCTGAGAGCATTCCGGGAAAAGAACCCTTGCGGTCACCGATTGTCAGTGTCTTCCCTGCATCGTTCCAGCGGAAGGTAATGTTTGAATAAGCTCCTTTCTCGTAATTATAATTGTCGTTTTCGTCTTCATAAAGGGTAAACAAGCCGTCAGCGCCCGCATAGATGCGAATTTCAAGATTGTCCCATCTCTTTTCCGTGGCATATTGGACATCGGGACCGATAGGAATTATTGCCCCGGCCCTGACGTATAACGGAATAATGTCAACAGGCGCTTCCTTTATCACCATCTGTCCCCCACGAAGTTTTTCGCCTGTCCAGAAATCAATCCAGTCTGTTCCCGAAGGCAGGTACAGCTCTCTTTTTCCGACGGCGCTGAAATCCTCTTTTGTGTCTCTTGAATACATGGCCGTTGTAACAGGACATACCAGGAATGATTTTCCGAACATGTACTGGTCATTGATATCCAGTGCTTTGCTATCGGACGGAAAGTCCATTGCCAGTGCCCTCATCATGGACGACCGGTTTGATGTAACGTCCCATGCTGCGGAATAGATATAAGGGAGCAGGCTGTATCGCAGTTTTATTGATTTTTCAATGGCATCGTAGATCCTGTCACCTTTTTTCCCGAACTGGTAAATCTCGCGCGGGGCATCGGTCCCGTGCGAACGCATCATCGGGCAGAAAGCGCCGAACTGCATCCAGCGGGCATACAGCTCACGGTACTCAGCATCTTCAAGTTTTTTGCTGTACCTGCTCAGAAAGAACCCGCCGATATCACTGTTCCAGTAAGGTATGTTGCTCAGCGAAAAGTTCAGTCCTGACGATATCTGGTTTCTCAATGCAGTCCATGATGCAGTGACATCACCTGACCATACATTGGAAGCATAACGCTGCTGACCTGCAAAGGCCGAGCGGGTAAGAATAAACACGCGTTTGTCTGAACTGACCGAGCGCTGGTGCTGATAAACGCCACCTACTGTCATCAGTGGGAAAGCGTTGCGGACTTTCCGGAATGAACCCAGGTACGTCTTGTTGTCGAGATCAGAAGGTTTGAAGTCCATATGGTCAGGCTCCGATGAATCGATCCACCAGCCGTCAATGCCAAAGGAGAACAGGCCCTTGTTCAGGTATCTCCAGTAGATGTCGCGGGCTTCAGGATTGAAAGGGTCATATGGTCTTACACCTGAGGGGTAATCGAGCATCGGGGGCCACTTGTCGGAACCGGACATTGGCCAGGTCTTGAAATCCATGAGCGCCCCTATCTTTTCCAGTTCCCTGTATTGTTTTGTCTCCGGGCCAAATGAATTCCATATGGAAATGATCATGTGTGCGTTCATGCCGTGCACATCATCAACCATCTTTTGCGGATTATAGAAGTCAGCGTTGAGGAACTCCATGGCATTCCAGAGGTAATTGTTACCCCAGTACTGCCAGTCCTGTATGATACCATCAAGCGGCACCCCCAGTTCACGGTATTTACTGACCACGCCGACAAGTTCATCCTGGCTCCTGTAACGTTCCCTGCTTTGCCAGTAGCCGAATGTCCACAACGGGAACATCGGCACCTGGCCAGTCAGGTCGCGCATGCGTGCGATGACACCATCAGCACTGCCTCCGTACATCACATAGTAGTCAATGCACTCACCCACATCTGATTTGAATGAGGTGAACTCAGGTGTGTCTGCAAAGACCGTAGGTGAACAGTTATCCCAGAACAGGCCGTAACCTTTTACCGAAACGAAGAAAGGAATATAATCATCGGTATTGCCCTGTATCATATTCAATGTCACGTTTCGCCGGATCATTTTTCCATCCTGTTGCCCGCCCAGACCGTATATGGCATCATTCTTATCCAGGACAAATGCCTGGTATGCACTGTATGTTTCAGTACCTGCATCGTTGAAACCGGTAAACCCCGCACCTGCTTCACTTTCGCTCAGCAATAAGCCGGATCCCGCTGTCATGAATGATATCGTTCCGTTTCTGAGGTTTAATGATACCGCAATGGTTTTGCTTCTGGCAATCAGCTCGTCTCCTTTTTGTTTTAAACCCAGATCAGTTTTCTGAGGGGTCATTATTACCGAAAGACTCTCCTTGCTGAAACTCTTCCCTTCCGGCCATTTAACGATCCTTACTATTGACGGGCTGTAGAATTGGATTTCAATCCCAATGCCATCAATTGCAGTTCTGATGCCCAGGTCAGTCCTGCTGTATGATTGTCCGGAGCTGATCGGGCAGACTGTTGAAACCACAATCAGGAGTACCAGGCAGCGCTTCATGATCAGTATCATATGCGGGTTTAAACTGATGCTGTCAGTGTAAGTTTATTTCAGTCCGTGTTAAGGCATATTGATATTATATCCCATGAGAGAAAGCATCCTGGCAGCGTACCTTCTTCCGAGAATACGATAACCTTCCGGTGTGAAATGAAGGTGATCAGGCATTCCGGGACAACCCTCGGAGGATATCACCCAGGAGTTCGGAATAACCTGCGGAAGGGTGGCAATTATAGCGTTCATATCGGTACATATTCCACCTTCGGCAGCACTAACCATTTCACCGGCAAGGAAAGGCACCTTCTCAGGCTGGAGACCAAGGTCGTTCAGCAGGTTTTCATAGACCTTGCGGACTTTGCCGGGCCATGTGGTATCGCCATTGTCTGACTCACCCTGATGCATGAGAATTCCCTTTATGACGCCATCCTGTTGGGCCAGTTTTGCCATCTCAACAAGCCGGCCATAGGGGTCACCATCGTAGGAGTTGATCATCGGGACCATCCATCGTGGTGCAGTTGAGACATATTCCTTGTAGGTCTCCTTGTCAAACAGCTGTATTTTGCAGCCCCCGATGGAAACATTGATGACTCCGACCCTGATATTCTTCGGGAGGTTTTCAACCATTGTCCTGCCGAAATAATCGGCAGGTGACAATCCGGTCCTGCACCTGGTAAGAGGCGGGATGGCCGGATACCAGCCTCCCTTGACTCTTCCGAGGTTCGGGCAGTCAATGGTTTCCATAACCATGAACCTTCCGTCCACTGTGGTGTCCTGAGGCTCAATCCTGGCAGCTCCTTCCATGTTTGACTGGCCGAAGCACAGGTATATGTGGAAATCCGGATCCTGTGCAACGACCCTGGCACCTGACAGGAAGAGAGTGACAATAACCAGAAACAATAGTTTTGTTTTCATATTTTATTTTGAGAATTTGCGCTACCGCGAAAGCTAGTGAAAAATTTCCCGTTATTTGAATAATCTGGGAGCAAATTCATTCAGTGCACGGCGCCAGGTAAGCCATTCGTGGGCTGTGCCCTGTGATTCGTGATAAACGATGTTTTTAATTCCATGTGCCTTAAGGGCGTCAACTGCTTCTTTCGGTGTGCGTTCTTCGGTGCCGGTACTTATGAACAGGAGATTCATCTGTTTGTCAAAGGCTGCGGGATCCTTGAAAACGCCATTGAAAGTCTCTGTAACGTCCTGGCCGGGACGTGAAAAGAAACCGCTGAATGTGCCCATCCATGCGAATTTATCCAGGTTGGCAAAAACAGTTTGGGTGGTCTGGAACCCGCCTCTTGACAGACCGGCCATTGCGCGGTTCTGCCTGTCATTCTTTGTGCGGAAAGTTTTTTCGATGAATGGCATCAGGTCATTGATATATATCTGCGTCACATCGTTCGTTGAGGCTTTGCGTACATCAGAATTGGTCTTGATATCGCCGCAGTCCATAACTACTATCATTGGAACAGCTTTGCCGGCATTGATCAGGCCATCCATTATATTGGCCATGTGTCCCTGGTTTGACCAGCCGTTTTCATCCTCGCCCCAGCCATGGAGCAGGTACATTACCGGATATTTCTTGTCAGTATTGCTTTCGTATTCAGCAGGCACGTAAACATTGCAGTGACGCTCCATCCCGTTTATCTCCGACCAGTAGTACAGTGAGCGGACCTGTCCGTGAGGAATGCTTTTGTTGAACCTGTAGTAATCACCTTCGGGACCTTCGGGTATCTCTATCCCTGATGATTCCCAGTTGCTGCCGAAAAACGAGTCAGTGTTCCTGTCCATTACCGGAACGCTGTCGATAAGGATGGCATAGTAATGGAAGCCTACAACCTGAGGGTCAGAGATAACTGTCCATACTCCTTTTTCATCCTTCGTCATGCTGTATTTTTTCCCGGCAAGATCAAGAGCCACATTGTCGGCATGGGGTGCCACCACTTTGAAGATTGCCTGGCGTGTCTGAGCATTTACAGCCGGGTACTGGGCAAGAAAAGTATTGGTTGATGAAGGTTTGTAACCGTCAGGAAGGGGTTCCTGCTGCTGGCCGCGCATACCCCCGGCAAACTGGGCAGATGCAATGCCGCAGATCATCATAGCGAACAAAAAGAGTGCAATTTTTTTCATGATTTTTTCAGTATTTGAGTTTATAAACGATTCACTTTAATATCACCTGATCAGTATGTTTACAGCCTTCAGATCCTTCTCATATGAACTGTTCCCGTAAAGAATCTCGTATTTTCCCGGGGTCACGGCCCCACCGCGGATCACGGAAGATATTGATGTTTGGCGTCCAGACGGAAAGGCTGAGGAAACGTCTGTTCTCCTGCCCTCTCTGAATTGCCTGGTTGTATTTGGCACGTGTCTCATCCGACACTGCGCTGAAGATTCTGTATACAAGCTCATCGTCAAATGAGGCAGCCATGCCGACGGGCTGGGGAAAAACAGTTACGCTGTCATTGTTGGCCAGGCCATGCAATGCCTCGCTCCACCAGTTGAATGTCTTAATGCCCAGGCGCGGTATGGCCTCTGACTTGTCACACATCAGAAGGGCCTTCTCTTCAATGGTCAGCCGGCTTATAAGATCTTTTGCCCGCTCCTCGGAATTCAGGGCGGGGTTCTGAAACGGGTACTGTTGTGCTGATAAGGAGGAGGCAAGTACCAGATTCAGGACAATGATTACGGTTCTTCTCATATTCTTCTCATTTCTTGTTTCTGTCAGGTCTTCAGGTTCACTGGCGGGTTGTTTCCATTTTTCTTCTGAAGGTGAGTCTGATCACGTATGCCATTTCTTCAAAAGACCTGTCAGGCAGGCTGATCGTCAGCCCTTCCGGATTCTGGCTGTATTTAAGGGGAAGATATTTTCCTGCTTCTGCATTAATAAGTGTGACGGATTTCAGGGTCCTGAGATCAACATTATTTGGGGCCAGCGAAGTAAGGGTTATCCCTTTCTGGCCCTTGTCCCAGCCCAGCATGATTGCATACAGAGTTTTGTTATCCTTTGATTGTGTGTATCTGATATCCATTGCTGTGCCCTCTGCCGGTTCTGTGAATACACCTTGCCCGGCTCCCATCAGGGTCGGTCCCTCTCCGTATTTTTCCCAGGTTCGGGTGGCATAGACAGCCTCGCCGTATTTTTTGAGCCAGGCACCCATGGCCAGTAAAATATCTTTTTGTTCCTGCGGTATCGTACCGTCAGCCATCGGGGAGATGTTTAAGAGGAGGTTGCCGTTTTTGCTTATCCTGTCGAGAAAACCGTGAAGCACCTGTTTTGGGGAGTAATACCCGATTCCTTCAGTATAACACCAGCTGGAAGAACTGATTGCATCATCGGTAAGCCAGTATTTTTCAGTAATGTCAGCAGGACCGCCACGTTCGAAGTCCAGGACTGCACATTCAGTATTGAGACCGTCCTTATATGTTGCAACCACCTCCTTATTCCATTCCGAGGCCTTGTTATAATAATATGCCAGGAACCCGAGGAGCGCATTCTCCGGAATTTTATGAAGGTTGAAATCCTGCCAGATAATGTCAGGCTTGTATACATCAATTATCTCTTTAAGCTTTGCTGACCACAGAGCTACGTTCTTTTCTGTACCCTGCTGTCCGTAAAGAATTTGCAGGACGGGGTCGTCTCTCTGTGGCACCGCATCATAAAAGCCGGTAATGTTGAAGGCGTGATGCATCGACATTATCACTTTCAGGTTCTGCTTTCTTATTGCATCAGTCAACAGGCCTGCAAGGTCAAGTTGAGGACCCATATCCTTTGCATTCCACGGATTGACCTTACTTGCCCACATGGAGAAGCCGTCATGATGCTCTGCAACCGGTCCGGCATATTTCGCTCCGGCATCAGCGAAAAGCTGAGCCCATTCATCAGGGTCGAAAGCACCTCCCTCAGATTTGAGCCTGGGTTTAAACTGTACATAATTACCCTTCAGGTCATTTGCCCCGGTGATGAAATTGTGGTAAGGCCAGTCGGCAGGTGCACCATAAACCTCTTTATGATGCGCATTCTCCCTAGATCTTTCCATGTACATGTTGCGGGGATACCATTCGTTTGCATAGGCAGGTACAGAGTAGACTCCCCAGTGAAAATAGATTCCGAATTTGGCATCCTTAAACCACTCGGGAGCAGGATTGACTTTCTTCAGCGATTCGAGGTCAGGCAGATAGGCTTGTCTCTTCGCATTACACGAAGTCATCCCGATTGTCGCGGAAACTGCAACGATTGACATGAACAGATTCAGGTGTTTCATAATACATTCAGGTATTTTTGTCAAGGTCCTGTTCCGTGGTTAAGTTTCTCTTTATAATGTTGCTTCATTATTATCAGATTTGCCATTCTGTCTCGCTGTTTTAGGGTTCAGGAACCATGAGGCTCTTCCTGAGGATCATGACGAGGTCGCCGGCGCTGAATGATTCGGGTATTACCCATCGTGACCCGTAGATCAGCTTCGGAATGCCGCCCCTGCCGCTCTGTAAGGTCTTGCCGAAGATACCGATTGAGGTCCTCAGATACTCTTCTATCCAGGGATCCGACCAGGCAGCATCGAATCCCTCCGGGCCGAGCAGTTCGATTGCTTTTGCCCTGGCAGCTTCCGGGCTTCTGGGATACCACCTGTCACCGGTCTCAAATGTGAACATCCAGTTTTCAAATTCAGGAAACGCCTCACGCCTTCCTCTCCATACTGCAAGACTGATCTTTGCAAGCTCGCATGAATTCCTGTATTCATCCCTCCCGGGAGGTATAAAGGAATTGCATCCCGGATCCAGTGGAGTGGGGCAGAGCATAAAGGCCAGCCTGCCGCTGTAAATCCGGATTGCCTCATCAAGCATGAAATGCAACTGCTGACAATGGGTGCACTGATAATCAAAGAGCAGTGAGACAATGTACGGAGCATCAGGAGATCCGGTCATCGGGACGGCATTATAATCAACTTCAGGCAGGTTATCCTGTGACACAGTATCGGTGTAGGCAGCTGACGGAGCTGAAATGACCTGGGTCACCGCTAGAAGACCGGCTGCAAACATCCCGGCCAGGACCAGTCCTGTCACATGTACTGGCCGGAACAGACGCTTTCCGGAGGCCGGAGTATCATTTTTGAGACCTCCGTGATCCGCAACAGTCAATGACCGCCAGATAATGAGAACAGAAAGCAGCATACCGGTTAAATGTGCAGCCAGGCAGTAAGGGCAGAAAGCTCCGATGATCCATTTCTGTATGACAGTGAACCATACTGCACTTCCCGCAACAGCGCCGGCCATGATAAGCATAGCGCCCCAGGCCATTCGCCGTACCGGCAGTTCTGATGCCGGTCCGGTAAAAAAACCTGCAACCAGCATTGAAAGATAAACCCCCAAAGCCAGACCACTGACAGGCAATATATCTGCAATCTCCGACCACCGGCTACCGAGCACCTTTTCACACGGGCTCCCGCCACCGCAGCCAGCCACCGATCCGCCGGCGAGATAATGCCAGCTCATGATTATTGTCAATGCAAGTGCCAGCGTATTCAATCCGGCAAGGATCCAACGCCACCAGGGCCAGATATGTCGTACTTTCTCCACTAAGGTTTCCGGACATACTGGTTAGGCTCACCCGGTGTGGGGAGGTTGCTGGCTATCTGACCGCCATTGTCATGGTCCTTTTTCAATGGCTTTACGAGAGTAATGCCGCTGCCCGAGACCTGCACCCCCCTTGCATGAGCATATCTCAGAGGTGCGGAGACCGTGATGGAGTCTGTCTGTGTGGTTGCCTGGGGGCCAAAACGGCGCCGTGCGGCTCCAACGGCAGCAACTACTGCTGTTTCGTTTCTGCTTCCATCGTCAATTGTAATTGTCTGGCCGGCGCTGAAGCCTGCCACGGTGCCAACGCGGATGATAT
>JAVEXM010000139.1:0-5929 GCA_034004025.1 Bacteroidales bacterium | reverse complement strand
ACCTTTTTTTCGTCGATGCATATACGCCAACCGGCTGACAACATACCTTTTTTTCGTCGTTGCCTTTACGCCAACTGGCGGACAACCGACCATTTTTTCAGCCGATGCTTATCCGCCAACTGGCGGACGACCGACCAATTCGAGTGCAAAAATAATAAATTAATCAGACTAAACAATTATACCACCTGGGTGATCTAGTCAGGAAGCAGAGATTTCATCTTCCTGCTGATAAACCTGGTGGCATACCCGGGACTGATCCTGTACAACAGGTTAAGGAACTTTGCATCCTTACCCACCATGATCCTGACCTTGTCCTTCTCTATCCCGTCAATGATCTCCCTCGCAGCATCTGCAGCCGGCATCGGATTGAACTTTGAACTGTCAACATCCCTGGTCGCCGACCCGGGAACCTCAACACCGGAGTTCTTCGTAATATCTGTTGCTATGGCACCCGGAAAAACAATGGAAACCTTTACCCCGGTATCAATAAGACCCGCATATAAACCTTCTGTCAGTATTTTGACCGCCGCTTTAGAGGCACCGTAAACACACTGACCGGGAACCGGTAGAAATCCACCCATGCTGGAAACATTTACTATATGAGCCTCGGGACGACTGCGGAGACCTGAAAGAAAAGCCTTGACCATATACAGAGTTCCGAAGAAATTAACATCCATAACCTTCTCTGCAACCTCGAAGTTAAGACTCCTCAACCGTACAAAAGGCTGTATTATGCCAGCGTTGTTTATCAGACCATCCACCGGCCCATGAATGGCAGCCACATCTTCCGGCAACCTTGCAACCGCCTGGTTGTCGGTAATATTCAGCACATGAACAGACAGCCTCTGAGAATTGCTTCCCGCAAGCTCCTTAGTCTTGTTCAGTGCACCTTCGTTGAGATCAACGGCGGCAACCCTGGCTCCTCTCTCAAGCAGGCTTAGAACCAGCTCACGGCCCATGCCGTTACCACCACCGGTAACTACTATTGTTTTACCTTTTACTTTCATACCCTGTACCCAGCTAATTGTTTATCAAATATTAAACAAGCACTGAATGTAATTGTTCAGTTACAGGGTAAAATCACCAGGCATAGCTATCGGCCTGCCGGAGGTTACAGGCGGGAACTACTTCTTTCCCGGCAACGGCGCAATCCCTGCCATCTCGCCAATTACATTGACAAGATCACTTCCTCCTGGCACCACAACCTTGGTGTTGCTCTGAAGAGAGGTCTCAAGAGCCTGCAGCTTCCTGAGAATCTGTGCATTGCCAATGAAATACTTTTCTGCTGCCTCATTCACAAGCCTGATTGCCTCTGCCTCACCTTCAGCCTGGAGTATCTTCGACTGCTTCATCCCTTCTGCCTCCTTGATCTTTGCCCGCTTGACACCGTCAGCAACCGTCTCGGTGGCAGAAGCCATATCAACGGCCGCTATCTTCTCGTTCTCAGCCTTGACAACCTTGTTCATCGTCTCCTGAACATCCTTGGGAGGATCAATCTGCTTAAGCTCTGTGCGGACAATCTCGATCCCCCAACCCTTGGTCTCGGTATGCAAAGTGTTGTACAGCTCTGCATTGATCTTACCGCGCTCACTGTTGGCCGATTTTAACGTCATCGTACCAATGATGTTACGCAGAGTGGTGCGAGCCAGGTTGACAATCTGCCACTTGAAGTTGGCAACATTGTAAATTGACCCCTTGACACTATCCTCATCAGCCTTTACCCTGAAATACACCTGTGCGTCGACGCTGGCGTTAAGGTTGTCATTGGTGATGATCTCCTGCGGCTCCGCATCGACCATCTGCTCGGTCACATTGACCCTGTAGATTTTGTCAATCACGGGTATAATCCAGTGGAACCCCGGTCCGCCAAAATGATGATACTTTCCAAGGCGCTCAATAAGAGCACGATGGGTAGGCCTGACAATCTTTATACCCCAAAAGAAAATCAGGATAACAACTAAAGCAATAATCCAGTAAGTCATGTTTTAAGCCCTTTCATTAGATAGATTATTACGAAGTTATGTAAAAAATGTAAATGGTTGATGACATAAGGAGAATAATTGTTTACAGGGGCTTATACAATGCTGAATGGCCCCGACAGCCCACGGCTATCGGGGCAGGCCCTGCGGGCAAATATTGCCAACACTGTTGCCTGCCCTGCAAACCGGCTCCTTCACTTAAATGACCCACCGGGTTATTTTTTCACGTTCGGCCCCCTATTGCCTTGTCAGGATCTCCAGACACATGCGGGTGTTGTGATATGGACATTTCCAGAAACCGGCCTTGTCATCATAGCGGTTAACGGTGCCGTCGTCGCGGATGCTCCAGTGCCATTCGCCGTTGACAGGGTCAGAAATGTTGTTAAGGATATAATCAAGTGCATCCGAGGCAAGCTCCAGCCAGCCGGCGTCGCCGCTCAGCTGCCAGGCATTGAGGAACCCCACCACAGCCTCCGATTGCACCCACCAGTGCCTGTCGCGATCAAAGTGACCGGCAGCATCATCTTTCTCATAGAACAGGCTTCCGTCGCCTGCCAGTCCTTCATGAGCTGCCGAGGCTATCCTCAGCGCAAGTCCGCTAACGCTTTCAGCGACACCCAGGGCTTCAGCTGCCTCGCAGAGCAGCCACGAGGCCTCGATGTCATGGCCGTATGATACAATTGTTGAGCGGCAGTTCCATTCCTCGTCAAAAAACAGGTTCAGATGCGAGGTCTGAGGGTCAACAATCCTCTCCATAAATACCTTCACCAGCGCAGCAAGCTGCTGCCTGAGCTCCGGATCCGGCCAGGCCCTGTAAAGAGTCGTATATGCCTCAAGAACATGAAGATGAGTGTTCATCGTCTTCTTCTCATTGGCATCCTTCTCACTTAGGCGGAGGTCAGCAATCTCTCCCCACTCACGGGTGAAAGCTTCAAAGTATCCGCCACGCTCACGGTCGAAGCTGTGCTTCTCAATCAGCCTGAAAAGTTCAATTGCCCTCTCAAGCGACTCCCTGTCGCCCGAGGCCATGTGATATGTACACAGTGCGTATATAAAAAAGGCCTGGGAGTAGATCTGCTTTTTGGTATCCAGCGGCTCACCGTTGCTTTTCAGGGACCAGTATGTGCCACCGTGTTTCTCATCGAAGAAGTACCGGAAAATATAATCGCGCGCACGTGTGGCCATTTTAAGGTAAAGAGGATCGCGCAGCTTCAGATATGCTGCCGAGAAGCTCCACAGGATGCGGGCATTCAGTACTCCTCCCTTGGGTGAGCCGGGAACCACGTTATCCCTCCCGTTAATCTGACCGTAAAAACCACCGCCCTCCTGGTCCGGCATATTCTTCGTCCAATAAGGCAGGATATTGTGAGCCAGCTCTTCCATGGCAGCAGCCTTCATCTCTGCGAGAAGCATTCCAGGTTCATTATTCATGTGCCGGGGATTAGATTTGCGATGAGATAGCTTTTGAGTTCACCCCTTTCTACTTCCCTGCCAGGTATTCCCTGTTCCGGGCGATGATCGAGTGCAGCGTCTTTACGGATGCTGCAGAGCGAAATCCGTCGGCCGGGGTATTCATGCAATAATCTGTCAGGCGGTCAACCGATGACACCGCCACGTGCATCCGCGTGTCTGACGAGGCATAGTAGATGTATACAGTTCCATCATCATCAGCTATCCATCCATTGGAGAAGAGGACGTTTGATACATCGCCGAAGCGCTCCTCATCCACCGGGGCCATGAAATAGCCTCCCGGTTCGGCTATCACCCTGGCGGGGTCATCGGGTGCGGTCATGTAGAGGTAGAGAACGTAACGAAGTCCGGCAGCGCAGCCTCTCACCCCGTGCGCAAGGTGGAGCCACCCTGCAGGGGTTTTGATAGGGTGCGGCCCCTCACCGTTCTTCATCTCCTTTATGGTGTGATAGTGCCTGAAATTGATGATCTTCTCGTCGCCCGGCGCTATCACTGCCCTGGTGATATCCTTCACCAGAGCCCAGCCAATCCCTCCGCCGCTGCCGGCATCGATGAAACCGTCCTGCGGGCGGGTGTAGAGGGCATACATTCCGTTCACGAACTCTGGGTGGAGAACCACATTGCGCTGCTGACTGCCGGAGACCAGGTCAGGCAGGCGTTCCCATGTCACGAGGTCATGCGTGCGGGCGATGCCGGCAGCGGCGACTGCTGAAGAGAGATCACCCGGTGCAGCTTTCGGATCCTTCCGCTCACTGCAGAAGACACCGTAGATCCAGCCATCCTCATGCCGTGTAAGCCTCATGTCATACACGTTGGTGTCCGGGTCCTCAGTTTCCGGCATTGTGACCGGATAATCCCGGAAGCGGAAATTATCAACACCGTTCTGACTCTCGGCAATGGCGAAGAATGATTTCCTGTCGTATCCTTCGACCCTGACTGCAAGGACATATTTGCCATTGAACTTCATAGCCCCTGCGTTGAAAGCGGCATTGATGCCGAATCGCTCCATCAGATGCGGATTGGTGGCAGGATTGAGGTCATACCTCCATTCCAGCGGTGCATGAGCGCCTGTAAGCACGGGATAAGTATACCTGTCAAAGATGCCGTTACCGGTTCCGGCTATATGATTATGCTGCGTTATGAGCGCCTCATGCTCTTCCCTGAGTCTTGCAAGGCGTATTTTGAAATTATCCATCTGGTTAAAAAATTATTCCTGTTTGTAGATGCTGAGGGCCGTTACTTCACTCTGAAAGAGAGTTTCCCTGAAACCATAAAAACTGATAAAATCCTGCCCGCTTACCTGACCCGGGTAAGGTGCATAGAAATGTCCCGGCCGGTTATGTGCATTGCGCCATACCAGGGCGTATGATATGCGGTGATTCTCTATCGCCGGCCAGAACGTGGTGGTCCACCACGCTGAATCGGGTATGCCCTCATATCCCGCTTCCGTCAGTGCAGCCAGCTTACCATGAGACGCGGCAGCTTCAGTGACTATGCCGAGCACCCTGCTCACATTCTTCCTGAATGAACTATTACCGGCATCAGGCATCTGATAATAGTCGAAACCGATAAGATCAACGTAGTCATCTCCCGGGTAACGCTCAAGATACTGCTCGCTGTTGTCGATATCACCCCCGCTGGAATACGTGAAGAGCAGGTTATGAAGGTTCTTCTCCCGGCACAGGTAATCAAAGGTGAATCTCCACAATGCAACAAACTCTTCGGTTGTGCAAAGATTCTGTCCCCACCAGAACCAGCTTCCCGTATGCTCATGCCAGGGCCGGAAGATTACCGGGACAGCCACCCCCTTATCATCCCTGAGAGAGGCAAGAAACCCGGCAAGGTCATCAAGCCAGCCCTTGAACTCTTCATGCTTTTCCCCACCGGGCAGCACTGAAGCAACTGCCCTGTCAGAAGACACATCCCATGCCGTTCCGCCGGTAAGGAGGTTATCGACATGCCAGCTGAATGTGATGACCCCGCCGCGCTCCCATATCTCTTGCACAAAAACTTTCATATCCTCAAACGGAACAGAATCCAGATTCACTGGTGACCGGTGCTCGATGTCGCCGAGGTCCATGCCGTATACAGCCGGGTAATCTCCTGTTACTCTTTTTACATCTGACTCACCACCGGGGTAAACCCAACCGATTCCGTACGAGAGGTCATCCTGGTGTCCGAACATTATACCCTGCCCGGCAGCCTGCTTCAGCCCTACCAGCATGTTAACGGTCTCAGGCGTGGCAGACCTGTCGGCAGGCCCGGTTCTTTTTGTGTCGCCTGAGCTGCAGGCAGTCACGGTCAGCATTACAGCGATGATAATAAGTGTCTTAAACATATAGGGATTATTTTATGGTGAGAGATGAGAGGCGAAGGCTGAAATCGGATATGATGCCTGTGGTGGAGTCGGTGTCAAAAACAGAGTTAAGGCCCTGCTCCTCCTGAGGCGGATCACCCATGTAGTCATCACCGGGCAGCCA
>JAVEXM010000001.1:69790-109870 GCA_034004025.1 Bacteroidales bacterium | reverse complement strand
GCAGGCTGTAGCGCTGGTTTATGCAGGTGTCGGTATCCAGGGTGAGTCCCGCATCGCACGCCAGGGTGTATCTCATCATCTCCTCCCAGGGCATCACGGGAAGGAAGATAATCCTGCCGGCAGCAGGGTTCTCATTGGCACGCTGCCGTACCTTCCCGATAATATCTCCCGAACCGGTTATCACCAGCCGTACTCTCTCAACGAGGGATATGGCATCAATCAGCTCTTCTGCTCCCCTGCCCTCGTTGATGCCCGAGCCCTGATATACAACCAGCATCTCATCATCGCTAACAGAAAACAGACTCCGGCTGTGCGGTACAAGATGAGCCACTGAAGGAGCCACATTCCTGACCACCACCGGGTTGGAACCGTATTCGCAGCGGTAGAGCCCTGCAATGGATTCGCTTACAGTGATCATATGCCTGACATGAGGCAGTATCTGCCTCTCGGCCGCCTTCCAGAGCCGGTACCTGAGCTTTCTCCCGGTAAGCCCGTGCTGGCCTGTAAAATATTCATGCGCATCATAGACCACTGTTTTCCTGAACAACTGTGACACGCCATAACAGGGAACAAGCGTATCAAGATCGCATGAGACGCACAGATCGAAGCGTCTGACCAGCAGGTGAATCAAAAGCATAAAATTAAAAGTGAGGTACATGCCGGGACCCCTCCTGAAGGGCACCCTGATCCTGAACACCTTTGCGCCGGGGAGACGGGCGGGAAGAGAGTTGTCCCTCCTTCTACCAATAACCGTCACATCACAACCCATCTCAGCCAGCAGCGATGCCTGTTTCTGCACTCTCATATCAGTAGCCAGGTCACTGATGACTGCAATCAATACCTTCATTGATACCCTCTTCTGTTCGAACGCATTTCACCTACCGATGCAATGCGGGATGAAAGATACAAAAGATTTTTTTAGCTATGTTTGTGGACTGGTTATACACTCTCATGAACCGCACATCCTACAGCAATATAATCCATCTCGTAAGCTTCAACATTCCCTGGCCGCCTGATTACGGCGGCGTGATGGATGTCTTTTACAAGATCACAGCCCTGAAGGAACAGGGCGTCGGTGTCATCCTCCACAGTTTCAGCTACGGACGCGGCCGGTCGCGTACACTGGAGCGTGAGTGCCTCAGGGTTTATTATTACCGTCGCGACCTGAACCTCTTTCATCTCTTCCGGAAAGATCCCTTCATCGTTCTCTCGCGCAACAGCAGGTCGCTGCTTGAGAATCTTCTCTCCGATACCAATCCGATCATTTTTGAGGGACTGCATACCACCCGTTTTCTCAACCACCCCGCCCTCGAGGGCCGGATGAAGATGGTAAGGACACACAATATTGAACACCTCTATTATTACAATCTTGCTGCCAATGAACAGAATCCTTTCCGCAGGCTTTTCTTCCGCAGGGAGGCCGCCAGGCTCGAGAGATATGAGGCTGTTCTGTCGGGTGCATCGTTACTGCTGACGATCTCTCCCGGCGACACAGAGTATTTTCAGTCGAAGTACGGTAAAGCCCTCTTCGTGGGTCCGTTCCATCCCGGGAACGGGTGCATGACCACAGACGGGAAAGGCGACTTTATACTGATGCACGGAGACTTTTCCACCGCCGAGAACAATGCCGGAGCATTGTACATACTACGGGAAATTGCCCCGAAACTGAAGCACAAAATTGTTGTAGCAGGTAAAAGACCGTCGGAAGAGCTAAGCTATGCCGCAGCCGCACTCAGTAATGTCAGATTGGTTCCCAACCCTTCCGTGGCGCAGATGAATGAGCTAATAGCCCATGCGCAGGTTTGTCTTCTGAATGCCTCTCAACCGTCAGGCATGAAGCTGAAGCTCATTAACGCACTCTGTTCGGGACGTCATGTGGTGTCTTCACGGGCAGTAGTATCAGGTACCGGTCTTGGAAGCCTCTGCAGCACAGTTTCCGATCAGGATGACTGGATTACACTGACGGACAGACTCATGCATGAGGATTTCACCTCTGAGATGAAGGAAGAGAGAAACCGTATTCTTGCCGGGGTGGCCGACAACAGGTCAAATGCAGTAAAGATCATAGAATCAATCAACCACTACGGCCGCAAGGTCTGAATCACGCTTTTATTTACCGGTATATCTTCCGCCTGTTCAGCTCACGACGGTATTCCGCAGCATACCTGTTATGCTCAGCCAGCGTTCGCGAGAAATGGTGGTAACCAGATCCGTCAGGCTTAGCAACAAAATAGAGGTAATCGTGCTTCTCGGCACCGAGCACTGCCTCCAGTCCTGACCGTGACGGGCAGCGTATCGGACCCGGGGGCAGGCCCCTGTTCCTGTAGGTGTTATATGGAGAATCAACCTCGAGGTGACGGTTAAGTATACGCCTCAGCGTGAAGTCATTGACGGCAAATTTCACCGTTGGGTCAGCCTGCAGGGGAATGCCGAGACGCAGCCTGTTAAGGTAAACACCGGCTATACGCGGTTTCTCATCTGCCCTTGACGCCTCCTCATCAACTATTGAAGCCAGCACCGAGACTTCTGTCGGGGTAAGGCCGACAGCCTCTGCCAGGGCTGTGTTCTCACCGTTCCAGAAGGCTTTGTACTCTTTCAGCATGCGCCTGTAAAAGGCTTTGGCATCAATGGACCAGTAGAGTTCATAGGTGTCAGGGATGAACAGCGAGATGACCGTCTCGCGGCTGAAGCCATCGGAGAGGTAGTTGCTCTCATCGGTAAGGAAGGCTGCCAGCGAGGCAGAGTCCGCCTCTATCTGCCCTCCCACCTTGCCGGCCAGCTCTTCAACAGTACGTATGTTGTTGAAGGTGACGTTCACCGGTGACTGCCGCCCCGACGTCAGCATATTCAGAATCTGGTTGCTGTTCATCCCCGGTTGGATCACATATGACCCCGGCCTGACAACCCTGCCGGAAGATTTCAGCCGTGAGGTGACGGTCAGCTTGCGTTTACTCTTCAGAATGCCCCTGTCAACCATGATGGCTGTAAGATCATCGGAAGAGGAGCCGGTGGGGATGTTTATTCTGACTTCCGATTCCGGCCTTACGTTATCCGTAAAAGCCGCCTGCCAGACAAAGATGACGGCAGCGACGGCGAAGGCCGCACCTATCAGCAGCAATGACAACAGTACCCTTTTCATTCCTTTTCCGTCAATAGAGCGGTCCGAAGATGCGTGCCAGCGATTCCTTGTACCTCTCCGTCCTTTTCCTGTTTATCCATTCACTCAGTATAACTTCCCTGCAGTTCTTAAGGTCCTCAGCGAACCGAACCCCGAGCCGCGCAGCAAAATCATCGTCATATATCAACGCCGTTACTTCAAAATCGAGGTCGAAACTGCGCACGTCAACATTGGGTGAGCCGACAGATGAAAAAACGTTGTCGACGAGCAGATATTTCGAGTGGATGAACCCATTTTCATATAGAAATATTCTTACGCCCGCCTCAAGCAGTTCGGTGATATATGACCGGGTATTCCAGTTTGCAAGTATCGAATCGCCATACCTGGGAAAGATCATCCTCACGTCAACCCCTCTGAGGCCTGCCGTCTTGAGGGCAGTGAGGAGGCTTTCGTCAGGACTGAAATATGGCGAGGTCAGATATATTGATGACTTTGCCGTAGAGATTGCTGAGAAGTAGACCTGCATGATTGTTGCCCAGTCAGTATCAGGTCCGCTTGAGGCCACCTGCACAAGGCACCGGTTACCGGTTCTGGCAACCTCCTCCATGGTGCTGTCGGGGTTCAGCTCCTCCCTGCTGACAAAGTCCCAGTCGGCGATAAATATGCTGTCGAGGGCAGCCACAGCCTCCCCCTCCAGCCTGAGATGTGTATCTACCCACGGGCCGAGGCCGGGCAGCCCGGTTATGTACTTGTCGGCTATATTGAGGCCTCCTACAAATCCCACCTTTCCGTCTACGACAAGTATCTTGCGGTGGTTACGGTAGTTGATCCTGCTGGAGAAGCTTGGAAACCGGACCGGCATGTAGGGGAAGATCTGTACTCCTGCAGCCCTCATCTCCTTCAGGTAGGGTTTGCGCAGGTTCCAGCTTCCCACGTCGTCATAGATAACCCTGACCTTCACTCCCTGGCGCGCCTTGAGTTTCATGAGTTCGCTGAACTGCTTCCCGAGATTGTCGGGCTCAATACGGTAGAACTCAAGGTGTATGAACTTTTCAGCGCATCTTATGGCATCAAGCATCGAAGGGAAAGTCTCACTGCCGTTGACCAGGAGCTCAATCCGGTTGTCAAGCGTCAGTAGCGAGTTGTTGTTGCGAAGCATGAGATGTATCAGGTGCTCCTTGGACCTTACCGCCTCACTCTCATCTGCCAGCATCAGCGGCAACATCACCTCCTGTCGTTTTGCACTGGCTGCCAGCCTGGTACTGTCTGCATGACTCTTTCTGCTGAAGATCTTCTGTTTCCGGTAGTTCCGGCCGAAGACAATGTATATGAACAGGCCGGCAACAGGTACAAATAGTATTACAAGGAGCCATGCCAGCGTCTTGACAGGGTTTCGGTTTTCAAAGACGATCATCAGGCATATGGAAAAGACCGTGATCAGATAGAGAACGGCAAAGACGTTCTTGAGAACGGATACTATGTTTCCAGCCAGAAGCATTGCTCCCTACAAACCTTACACCTGTAAATATAAAAAAACTCTTCTGCCTGAGAGCAGAAGAGTTCCTTTATATGTTCTTGCACTCAGAATATGAGTCCCACATGCAGAAGCAGGGCACCTGTCCTGTCATCCAGCTGAAAGGTCTCACCCATAATGGTTATCTCATCACCGAACTGGTTCAGGTTGCCTTCATACCTTACATCAAGTGTCAGCTTCTTGAAAAGGTCTATGCCAACACCTGCCTGGTATCCAAACGTGGCTCTCTTATAGGTGGCGCCATCAATGATCTCTTTGGGATCACTCAGCATTATCGCTGCAGCAGGTCCTGCATTAAGCCTCATAGGCCCAACCTTAAAACCTAACAGCACAGGGATGTTCAGCTTATTGAACTTTTGATTGTAGATTATCGGACCACCACCCTCTTCAATATCCTCATAGCTGACAGAATTTGTTGCAGTTGCCAGAAGAATCTCAGGTTGAATGTAGAACCCTGCAAAAGATGCTCTCATGAATACCCCCCCCTGAAAGCCCCATTCTGCAGTCTTTGCATTCTGGAGAACAACTTCAAAGTTTACTCCGTCAAGTGTCTGGTCTGTGAATGTGAAGTCTGTGCTGGCGCCTGCCTTGAGACCAAACTTAACCTGCGAAAAGAGAGGTGCGGCAAGAACAAGAGCAAGAATAATGACAATGATCTTTTTCATTTTACTTCGTTTTTAAGTTAAAAGAACAGGTAGTTGTTCTGATAAACGCAAGAAAGGGGCCAAAGGTTGCACGGGAGTGCAGAAAAGATGGCTGTTTACTGCTTTTTTTTCAGTTCTGTGAAGATTGCCTGCTTCATTTCGTCAAATTCCTGCCGTTCAAAAAGCCTTGTGAGATAGATGATCTCTCCCTCTCTGTTGATGATGACATTACGGGTAACGCCGGCCTCCTTCTGCGCAAAAAGGCTGAAGATTGCGGCACCGGGGTCAAGCGCCAGCGGGTAGGTTATCTTAATGTCATCCCTGAATTTGAGGACTGTAGCTTCCGGTTCGTCGCGATCGATGCCTATTACCACCAGGCCTTTTTCCTTCCCCGGCAGCCAGATCTCATCCTCTATGAAGGGCATCTCCTTCCTGCAGACACTGCACCAGCTGGCGGTGAACTGCAGCATGACCACCTTGCCGCGCAGATCCGAAAGAGAGTAACTCTCTCCGCCGGCTTCCCTGATTGTAAAGTCAGGCGCCTTATCTCCGACCTTCACCAGGTAACCGTGCTCATATACCTTCTGATCCTGTGGGAGTGCGATGCAGGTGATCATGGTGGCAGCTGCCAGTATTATAAGTTTCTTCATTTCCTCATTCGTTAAGTAAGGTCTCAAAAATACGAATTAATTGGCTTTCGTAACTCTCAGTACTTAACTCTAAATTCCTAATTCTTAATTCTTAACTCTTAATTCATAAGTAGTTAGCATTCTTCGGGCTTCATCTCCATGTAACTGCTGCTCAGACGGAGCTCAAGATACCCTCTCCCCGCCTCCCTGAAGCCGTACTCAAAACAGTAGGCCCACCTTATCCCCTCCTTAGTCTCCACCAGATGGGTGAAGAAGGTGAAGTTGTAACCCTGGGCTATCAGCGCATCACGGTGAATCCGGCGGTGGCCGTCATCATACAGATCTGCCAGTACCCTCCGGTTTCTCCGAAGCTGGGCATGGACATTCCTTACATAATTATTCTGATCGCGATTGAGACGGTTGTTGTAATTGTTACGGCACTGGTCGGAACAAAATTTCTTATCAGACCGTCCAAGGAGCCTGGCTCCGCAGTCAAGACATACTCTTTCCACAGCAGAATGTTTTGCTAAAGTTAAAATATTTTATTTAAACAAAAGGGTATATCACACTGATTTTGATCATCAAAGCCGTTTACAAACGAATAAAAACGACTGCTAAACGGATAGAAATGTTTATTAACCGACTCTGCTGACCGGGAGGGTGCACTTTTGTAACGACAACAGCATTAATAACCTCAAAACGAAGAATCATGAATGCATTGAGAAACAAAGTACAGCTGATCGGTCGCCTCGGGCAGGACCCGGATCTGAGAACGCTTGAGAGCGGGAAAAAAGTTGCACACTTCACCCTTGCCACAGGCGGCAGCTACAAGAGTGCCGACGGAAGCAAGATCGAAGAGACCACGTGGCACAGCATCGTTGCCTGGAACGGGCTGGCTGAGATATCTTCGAAGTTCCTCAGGAAGGGCAGGGAGGTATGCGTTGAGGGACGCATCACCTACCGGACCTATACTGACAAGAACGGAATTCAGAAGAGTGTCACCGAGATAATTGCCTCCGATATGGTTCTGCTCAGCTCGAGGACAAAATCCGGTGATTTTCCTGCAGCCGACGGTCCGGACCTCTCTTCAGGACTGTCCGATTCGTCAGTTGATCTGACAGCAGAAGGAGAGGCTGCCGTGCGCAACGGAAAGACAAAGAGCAAGGTGCAGGTCGCGTAGACCGGGAGGGGAAGCAGTGGTGGATAGCATCTGTCTCGCTGACAGGTCCCGGTGTGATGCCGGGGCCTGTTATTTTATTCTACTGTCTGCCGGCGGCTTCCCTGCCTGCCCTGAGAGCCTTGATGTTGAGGTCAACAATCTCCTCGCCCTTGCGGCTGAAGAGCTGCCGGACGGCATGCTCCAGGATCTCAAACGGCATAGGTATAAAGGATGAAGCCGCTCCCAGGATAACCATGTTGCCCGACCTTGGTGACCCCAGTTCCCTGGCAATGCTGTCGGCATCCATGACAACCGTATTACCGGTATCCTCAAGGGCAGCCATCAGCCCGGAGATGTCAGGATAGTCATTTATGTTGATATAGGGCACCGAGTTGGTGATCACCCAGCCTTCGGGCGCCAGCCAGGGGAGATATCGCAAAGCCTCCATAGGCTCTACACTGATGATCATGTCAGCCCCACCGTGCGGTATGAGATCGGAATGAATCTCGCTGTCAGAGATCCTGAGGTGCGACTGCACGTCACCACCCCTCTGGCTCATGCCGTGCACCTCTGACTGTTTCAGGAAGAGGCCTTGTTCTACGGCCGCCAACCCTATCGTGGCTGCAATGGAGAGGATGCCCTGTCCTCCGACACCTGCAAGAATAATATCACATTTCATTCGTCTGTTAAATTTATTTCATTGGTTGGTTGAAACTTGCAAGAAGCATTATATCATATCCTTTTATGAACCCGTTTCATTGCAAGTTTTATCTTGCCCGTCGTTTATTTTTTATTGGCCGCCGCGGCCTTCTTATTCCTGGATGCTGTCTGGATGCACTCTCTCATGGCCAGTATCACTGACAGTCCGCGGTGATTGAGTTCTTTACTGATGACAGCCATATTCTCCTCATGGTTTTTTCGCAGCGGTATGATCACCCTGAGATGGTCAGGGTTCACCCCCAGTCCCAGGCAGATGCTTTCTATCCTGCCGGTGGCCTGCGATTGCTGGCCGCCCGTCATGCCGGTGGTAGAGTTGTCCGAGATAATAACCGTGATCGGAGAATCTTTTATCACCGCATCAAGCAGGCCGGTCATACCGGAGTGGGTAAAAGTAGAATCACCGATGAAGGCCACCGCAGGAAAGAGTCCGGCGTCGGCAGCACCTATGGCCATGGTTACTGATGCTCCCATGTCAACGCATGAGTTGACCATGTTAAACGGAGGCAGTGCCCCGAGGGTATAACAGCCTATGTCCGAGAAGACGCGTCCGGGACCAAAACCCTTCATCACCTCTGCCAGTGCCGAAAAAACATCGGCGTGACCGCATCCCTTGCAGAATGAGGGAGGACGCTGACGCACAACGGCGGGCACCTCCTTGCCGGCACTCTTCTTGAGGCCCAGGGCTGCCGCCACTATTGATGGATTAAGCTCGCCGTCGCGTGGCACCGTACCGTCGAGACGACCTGCAACCTTAACATCCCTGTCGAGAATGCCTCTCAGATGCTCCTCGATAAGAGGATAGCCCTCCTCGAGTACAAGCACCTGGTCGCAGCTCTTTACCAGATCAGCGACAGCATCACTGTTGACCGGGTAAGCTGCCAGTGAGAGCACCGCATGATCGTCGTGATGCTGCCCGAGATTTTCCAGCAGGTAATTGTAAGCTATGCCGCATGTAATAATACCTGTCTTCCTGCTGTTGCTCTTCTCAAGCCTGTTATAGCCTGATAGCACAGGGTCGGTGCGCAGCTTTTCATAGAGTCCGGTGAGAGCCCTGTACTGTTTCCGGGCAATCGCCGGCAGCAGCACGAACTGCCTGGGATCGGAGGGCAGGCTGCTGCTGTTCTGTGCCCTTGCCTCCCGGCGCTGCACGGCAGCACGGGAATGTGCCAGGCGGGTGGTAATGCGAAGCAACACCGGCAGCTTGTATTTCTCCGACAGATCAAAGGCATCAAAGATCATATCATAGGCCTCCTGCTGGTTCCGCGGCTCAAGCACGGGGACCATCGCAAACCTGCCGTAGAAACGCGAATCCTGTTCGTTCTGCGATGAGTGCATTGAGGGGTCGTCAGCAGCCACAACCACCAGTCCGCCGTTGACACCTGTCACGGCGGAGTTGATGAAGGCATCCGCTGCCACATTCAGACCTACATGCTTCATGGCCACCATGGCCCTCTTGCCGGCATAGGACATCCCCAAGGCAGCCTCCATGGCCGTCTTCTCATTTGAAGACCACTCACGCCGGATACCCTCCGCGGCAGCCCGGGGAGAGGCCTGAACATACTCCATTATCTCTGTAGAAGGGGTGCCGGGATAGGCATACATGCCGCTCATACCGGCATCCAGTGCTGCCTGTGCAATAGCCTCATCACCAAGCAGTAATAACTTTTGCATATATTTTTAGCTTTTAATATTTCTTATACGGGCGACAGTAAAGATGATTAAAGTTAAGTTAAATTCATGAATCAAATGTCATTATTGTTTACTTTACAACGCAAAAATAGTGGTCGTTGAAGAGGTTTTTAATGATTTGTCTCATGCTGGCCGGCTTGACAGCAGTGGTCAGTGCCCAGGAACGGGAGAACAGGTTCATTCAGATTGACGGACTTACAGCTGATGAAAACGGCTATATCGTTCCTGACGTGAGCATATATTCAAAACATCTGAGACGCGGCGCGGCAAGTGACCGCAGGGGTATATTCTCCATCATCAGCATTCCCGGAGATACTGTCTTTTTCAGTGCCATAGGCTACAAATCCACCATTCTTACAGTACCGGAAACAGTCTCGGGTACGCACTTCATAACTGATGTGCTGATGATTACCGACACCATTCTCATAGGTGAAGTGCTGGTGCTGCCGTGGAAGACCTACTCGGAGTTCAAGAGGGCCGTGCTGGAAAACAAACCTGTTGATCCGCTCCTTGAAAACATGGAGTATAACCTTGCCCTTGTCGAACAGCAGATATGGAGTGACATGAGAGCTACCCCCGGAGAATCATACAGGTATGTCATGCAGCAGATGTCCGACAATCTCTATACCAGGGGACAGCTGCCGTACAATAACCTACTCAATCCTTTTGCCTGGCAAAAGTTTGCACGAGAGGTCAAGAACGGGCTGCTGAAGAATGAACCCGACAAAAGCTCCAAACCTGCCAGGACAAAGACAAAGAAGAGCAAGAACCGTAAGAAAAATAAGAGTGACTGATGGCGCGGTCATCAAGGATATCATCTGCTGTCATTTTCATTATTCTGTCAGTTGCTTCACAATCATACCTCTGCGCCCAGGAGCATACACTCACCGGCAGGGTCACTGATACCACCGGTGTCGCCATACCGGGGGCAACGGTTTACCTGCCGGCCCTGAATAGCGGGGTGGCAACCGGCCCTGACGGCACCTTCGCCCTTCCGCTGCCCGGCGGCATCCAGGATCATCAGATCATAGTATCTTTCCTCGGCTACCGGCCCGACACCCTCAACGTCAGTACGGATGACGCGGCAGTAAGCCTGCTCGTCAGTCTGCTGCCCGTTACTGTGGCTATTGAGGGTGTAAAGGTAACGGCATCAAGGACTGACAACATAACCGTCATCACTATCCCGGTATCAGCCGGGGTGACCATCCCCTCGGTGACAGGCGGCATTGAGTCGGCTGTGGCCACCCTTCCCGGTGTAGCTTCATTCAGCGAGCTAAGCTACAGCTACTCGGTCAGGGGAGGCAGCTACGATGAGAATCTCGTCTACATAAATGATATTGAGATCTACAGGCCTTATCTCATCAGGGCCGGCCAACAGGAAGGACTCAGCAGGATCAATCCTGACCTCACCTCATCAGTAAGCTTCTCTCCGGGTGGCTTCAGCGCTGCATACGGTGACCGGCTCTCATCGGTTCTGGATATCACCTACCGTGAGCCGCAGGAGTTCGAAGCCTCGCTTTCGCCGGGTCTCATCACCTCATCCATGCATGCCGGTTGGCGGAGCAGGGACAGGAAGTTCTGGTTTATTGCGGGTGCCAGGTACCGCTCCAACGCCATACTTCTGGGAAGTCTTGACACAAAGGCCGACTATATCCCTCGTTTTGCCGACCTGCAGGCCATGGCAGGGTACAAGACGGGTGAGAAGAGTGAACTGACGCTATCACTCTGGGGCTCATCAAACAGGTATACCTTTATTCCGCGAAGCCGCACCACAACATTCGGTACAATAGAGAATGCCTACAGGCTCTACGCATGGTTCGAGGGAGGTGAACGCGACAGGTATGACAACGGTGGTGCAGCGTTGAAGCTGGTGATCAGGCACAGCGACAGAGTCTCGTCGAAGGTAATTCTCTCATCTTACCTCGCCCATGAAAACGAGAGCTATGACATACGCGGTGCTTACAGCCTGTCATCGCTTGACAGGACGGAGGGCCCGGGAAGCGGCCCTGACACGCTTCTGAATGCCGGTGCCGGAAGCTGGCTCACACATGCACGCAACATACTGCGCACAGGGATGACCGCGCTCTCCTACAGGGGCTATCTGAACGGGAACGGGAAAGGGACCGGGCTGGAGTGGGGAGTGACGGCGAAACAGAGGAGCCACGAGATCGGGATAAATGAATGGCTTCGAGTCGATTCCGCCGGATACACGCTGCGTGAAGATGGTGAAGCTGCCACACTGACCTCCTACACAGACCGGGTCAGTAACATAAGCAGCTATATTGCCGAAGGATGGCTAATCAGCAGGAGCAGTTTCACTGCAGCAGGTAAAAAGTGCGATCTGAATGCCGGCATCAGGGCGTCATATGACACCTACAACTCGGAGCTGCTTGTCTCACCGCGCCTTTCTCTCAACATGGCACTCTCAGGGCGTTTGTCGATCTATCTCTCCACAGGGGCATATCATCAGCCGCCGGGAGGAAGAGAGATGATGCTGGAGTCAGACTCCCCCCAGCGGCTGCTGAGGGCTCAGCGCTCTTTGCACCTGACAGCTGGAAGCCATTATGATTTCATCGCCTGGGACAGGCCATTCAGGTTTACGGCAGAGGCGTACGGCAAGATCTTCGACAGGCTGATCCCTTATACTGTTGACAATGTCAGACTGATCTACCGCACCGGCAACATTGCCGAGGGCTACGCCGCAGGACTTGATCTCAGGGTAAACGGGGAGTTCGTCAAGGGCGCCGAGTCATGGTTCAGCCTCTCACTGATGAGATCAGAGATGAGGATACCTACCGCCGGCACCGGGTGGTACCCTGCCCCGTTCGACCAGAGGGTCAATTTCAGCATCTTCTTCCAGGATTACCTGCCGGGGCACCCCGACTTCAGGGCACACATAAATATCGCAATCGGTACTGGTATCCCCACATCACCGCCGGACAGGGAGCAGTGGGATGTCTGGTTCAGGATACCACCCTACCGGAGAATAGACGTAGGCTTCTCAAAGGTGCTCCTCGGCCAGAAGAAAATCAGGGAAGAGTTCTCAATGAAGGAGCTTGTGGCTGGCATCGAGCTTTTCAACCTCGCCGATATCCGTAACACCATCTCATATACCTGGATCAGGACAGTCAGGAACAGTGAAGGTCAAACGCGTGAATATGCAGTGCCTAATTACCTCACCGGCCGCATGGTCAATCTCAGGCTGACGGCCCGGTTCTGAATCATTTAATATTACTGTGAGACAGATATTTTTGTAATTTCGTCCCCTGATGAGCAGATTCGAGATAGTGTTTACCGCAGTCATGGCGACGATTATCATTCACCTTGCCGTGGCAGTGATATTCATGTCGGTCAAGGTATCAGCCATGAAACGTGAGATGGCAGCCGAAATCATCCTGGCATTCGAGGAGGAGCCCCCTGATCCTGAGACGCTGAAAGCACTTGAGCTCGCCAAAAGTGGTGAATTTGAGGGAGCCGATTTCGACAGGATGGTAAACATTATAAAAAACCTTGCCGACAAGCCCGTTGACCTTGATCCCGGGGAGTATGAGCGAATGGTCAGGGAGGAGATGATTAAGAGCGGGATGCTCCAGGAGAGCAATCTGCCTGATGAGCAGGAGATGGATGATGAAAGCGGGATGGATGAGATCCCCGTACCGGGTGAAATGATCGAACCCCAGGTCACCGAAAAAAAGGATAAACCTGAAGAGCAAGGCACCTTTGCCGGTCCCACCAGGATCTTTTATGATCTTGCCGGCCGTCATCATGTATATCTTCCGATACCCATCTACAAATGCGAGGGTGCCGGCCAGGTGACACTGGCGATCGTGGTGGATCCCAAAGGCAATGTGATCAAGGCTGAGCCGGCCTCCGGTCTCTCAACAACCAGGGACCCGTGTCTCACCGAGACGGCAGTCACTCACGCCTACAGGTCGAGGTTCAACAGTGACCTCTCTGCGCCGGCAAAGCAGGCGGGCTTTCTGACTTTCGTCTTCGTAGCCCAGAACTAGCGGTTAAAAGAGTGTTCCCTGGACAGGGTAACGGTAGGGCATTATCAGCTCTGGCCTGTTACGGTCTGCACGGGCATTGGTAATCAGGGGGCTGACGGTATGTGCCTCGAGCATCTTTGATGCCACAGGCTCTGTGAGCGAAAGCAGGGCATCAGCCGTCACTCCGTTGTTAAGCCACACCTTCTCAGCCCCGGCGGGAAGGATCACAGGCATCCTTTTCTTCGTGTTGTGGATCTCCTCCATCAGCTCATTTGCCCTGGTGGTGACAACGGAGAAGGTTCTGATTGTAACCCCGCCCTTCATCTCCCATGAGTCCCATATTCCGGCCAAAGAGAAAACTTCACTTTCACGCAGGCTGATATACCAGGGTATCTTTCTGCCGCCGGTATGCTGCCATTCGAAAAATCCCTTTACCGGCACAAGACAGCGACGGCTTGCAAAAGAGTCCCTGAATGCCGGCCTGGTATTGATGGTCTCAGCCCTCGCATTGAAGGTTTTGGTCATCATCTCCCGGGCTTCATTTTCATCAGCTGACCACGATGGTATAAGACCCCATCTGAATAGTCGCAGCGGCTCCCCCTCCCCTGAGCAGAGCACCGGCATCAGTGGCAGGCTGTAAGCATGGTAATAGTAACTCGGACGGTAGCTGTCATGATCTATGATCTCCGTGCCGTAACGCTCCTCAAGCTCCTCCCGGACAATATTGACATTAACTGTAAAACACACAGGTATGCAGGGTTAATCCTGTTCAATAACGGGTACCGGCAGCGAATAGGCGAACAGGTCCTCCTCAGGCCACTCCCTGACCCTGGCGATGAATTTTGCCATCATCCGGTCAACTTCAGTGGAGAGCTCAGGCCCGTTCCATGCGCTGCTGTTCATCAGCACCACCCAGGCGGTCCCGTCAGGCAATCGCTTCATCATGGCAGTAGTCCCCGGAAAGGAGCCGGTCCTCCACCACGAGCCGTTAGTGAGTGTGGCCCTCCACCCTACCGGCGCATAACCGTTATACACGTCGGTCATGAAACTGATACTCTCCGGCGACAGAAGATCTTTCGGATGGTCAAATCCGTCGATCGCCAGCAGCAGTCGCATCAGGTCGGGAGCAGTGGCCACCCATCCTCCGGCAGCACCCAGCACCTCAATGTCATTACCGCCCCGGCTTGCAGGCACCATCTCTCCCGTGCCGTCAACGGATGGCTTTAGGGGAGCATTCTCAACCTCATAATAAGAGACCTCGAAGGGCAGTGACTCTTCAGGAATATTGTGGCCGAGTGCCATGTCATAAATACCCAGAGGCTCCAGCACCTGCCGTACACAGTACTCCTCATAACCCATCCCGGTAACCCTCTCCACCACCAGCCCCAGGATACTGTATCCCAGGTTGGAGTATGACTGTCCTGTGCCCGGCGTGAAATGCAGCCTCTTGTCAAGTGCAAATCTGACTATCGTCCTCAGGTCAACGGGCAAAGGAACACCCAGTGTGGAAGCAACAACCGTAGGCATGAACATCTGATCACCGTAACGCTGTGACCATCCGCCCTCATGTGCCAGCAGATGACCTACAGTTATATCAAAGACACGACGGTCTTTGGGATGCGCGAACAGCGTATCGTCAAGTATTCCGTCAGGACCGAAGACATGATCATTAACCGAGAGTCTGCCCTCCTCCTGCAACTTCAGTATTGCAACAGCAGTGACAAGTTTGGAGACACTGGCAACACGAAACCGGTGATAAGGCTCAACGGGAAGAGAATCGGAGAGAGAAGCATAGCCGAATCCGCGCGCATATATAAGCTTTCCCTCACGAGCAACAGCTACGGAAGCCCCCTTTATGTCCCAGTTTCTGAGGAACCAGTCGACACCCCTCTCTGCGCCTGCGAACAACTCACTGCTTGCAAGGCTATTGTCAATACGCAGATGAACCGGGCTATAGGTAGCTCCTGTATTTGCCAGGTGCTCGGTTCCTACACGCGAGACAGAGATAACCAATCCGAAAACTGTCAGCAAAATTATGCGTAATGCTCTGTCGTACAAAATCATCGTTCTATTTCCCCATTTCAAACGGGTATAAAAGTATAATATTATGCTTCATCTGAGACTCTGCAGCAACTATTTTCTCAACCATTGAAAAAAAATATCAACAAGATGGCTTTACACCAAAACAGAGACTATTTTTGTATTCATGAGCTCTGTCACAAAGAGATTTGCCATTATGTTCCTACTGTTGGTGTCAGCCCTTTCGCTAAGGTCACAGCCTGATTCTCTGTATTCACAGCCTGATTCCACTGATGCTGACTCCGTCATTGCCCGCATAAAGATAATCCTCGGGGAGTACAATAAGGAGAATGTGTACGTTGACACTTCGGAGTATCTGACTGAAGGGTATAATGCTGATGACATTAATCTGCAGATAGCCTCATCAATTGGAGCATGCAATGAAATTGTGAGACTCTACGCCCGGGGAGCCGATGTAAACAATTTTGAGGGCAGGATTGCCACTCCCCTGCACTATGCAGTCGCTTCAGGACGAAAGAAAGCGGCGGAGATATTACTACTCCTGGGTGCTGATCCCGACAGTTATGACATTTACGGCAATACGCCGCTTATCTCTGCAGTGCGGTCAGACGACCTGGAGACAGCAGAGATGCTGATAAGATACGGAGCCTCTCTGAAGCAGGCTGACCGTACCCAGTCGTCGCCCCTTCACCACGCAGCAGCCCTCGGTTACTTTTATATAGCGGACATGCTTCTCTATTATGATTCTCCGTCAGACCTAAGTGACAGTGAAGGCAATACGCCATTGATGGTTGGCGTGACTTTCGGGTATTTCGATATAAGCGATATTCTGCTGCAAAACGGTGCTGACCCCAATACCCCCGACAAAAAGGGGATCACTCCCCTTATGGCTGCCGCATTTAAAGGAGACACCCTGATGATGAGAATGCTTGCGGATGCCGGGGCAAACCTTTATGCCACCAGCAGTGAAGGTGCCGATGCACTCGGATTCGCTGTTATGAGCGGGAGAATGGAGGCGGTGGAGTTTCTCCTTGAGAGAGGCAACAGATGGTACTATTCAGAGGGAAACAAGGTCAACCCGGTCATCCTGGCAAAATATACGGGACGGCGGGATATCATACAACTGCTGCATGAGAAGAGTCTTGAAAAGAAAACCGGATTTAATCCTGTCGAGCTGTCAGTTTCAGCCGTAGGAATGTTCACCTCGCACTGTTCAATGGTGGGGGCCTCAATCTCTGTAGCCGACCCTGCAATCAGAACAGCTATTGTCCTCGGCGGAGTCTCTGATCCGGTCAGCAGGAGACTGCTGGTGCCCGGTGACGGTGACATAATGTACCAGTATGTAACCCGGATGTCGCTTATCCATGCAGGTGTCAGCAAGGAATTCATGTTATCGCGACCGGCAAATCAGAACAGGCTGACTTTTGCTCCCTCGCTCTCTGCCGGATACCGGTTTTACTCCCTTTATGAGGGTACAACCAGCAAACCGGATGACAGGTTTTGCATAGTACCCGCGGCGGAGCTGAGATGGAGACGAAAAAGCCTGGGAATCGGTGCAGGAGTAACCTGGCTGAATACCCCATTTCACAAGGTATCACCAGCCTGGGTCACGATAAGGGCGTCATATGTACTGACCCGCACTGCCGGTCACATACCTGTAAAGAAGACCAGAATATACAACTATGGGCAGAGGTAGTGTAATTGTTACGCTTGCGATACTAGTTCTCTTCTCGTGCGAGGAGGGCTACATAACCGATTGCGGGCAGTGTTACACGGATTATCCGTCGCAGCCAACCCTGAGGATTCTCTTCTGGAACCCTGACCTTACCATGCAGAATGCGAAAGTAACACTTTATGAAGGGGCTGTTGATGACAGCCTGGTAATCCGCCACTATAATATTGAAACCGCTGCCTCCTCCCTCTCTTATAATGCCATTCTCTACAAGGATTACTCTGCCACGCTGGAATTCATCTTCGAAGGACAGAAGTACATCACCACAGGAGCCGCCTGCCCGAAGGTTCGCTACGACGAAACGTCATGCGACGAACCCTGCTACTATGTATATGACAACGTGATTGACCTGAGGCTCAGGTACCACTGATCTGGCCCGTCATCAGGGATTGATTGCCAGCAATACTCGTTGATATCTGTAATGTGGCGTCTTAGTCTGCCCGCGTACGGTAACCGGTAATGTTCATCTGGGGTCAGATCCTGAGCGCCAGCAGCATCCGGCGCAATTAGCCGGGGATCAGATCTTGAGTGTCAGGAGCATCTGGCGCAGTTCATTCGGAGTCACATCCTCGTGAACTTTACCTGCATCGGCAACGGATATCCTGCCTCTCTCCTCTGAGACTATTATCACCAGGGCATCGGTCTGCTCGGTCAGCCCTATACCGGCCCTGTGTCTCATGCCAAACCTGGAAGGAAGCCCGGTCTGATCTGTTGAAGGCAACGGACAGCGTGCGGCAAATATCTTCCCGTTCTGAATCAAAACAGCACCATCATGCAGGGGCGATCCCTTGTAGAAAATCGTTTTCAGCAGTTCATCAGTGACAAGTGAACTGATCAGTTCGCCCCCCTCAGAATAGATATCAAGAAGGCTTGTGCGGCCAATGGCTATGAGAGCACCGGTGCGCGACTGTGCCATGGACTCCACTGCATGAACTATCTCCTCCACTATCTGGTTGGTGGTCTGATCGACCCCTCCAGCTGGGAAGTACCGGTCAAAGGTGAACCTGTTGCGATTCATATACCTGTTGCCAATGGCAAGCAGGAAGCGCCGTATCTCCTGCTGAAACACAATGATCAGGGCTATCACCCCCACGCCTATCACCTGGCCTATTATGGCGCTTATCAGCTCCATGTTCAGAGCCTTGACCACCAGCCAGAAGAGATAGACAAAAAAGATACCCAGGAAAATGCTGAAGGCAGCAGTACCCCTGATAAGACGATAAAGCTGGTAGAGAATAAGCGCTACCATGAATATATCGATGATATCTAGAATGTTGAAATCGAACATGAAACCTGAGTGCGGTGACCGACAAATTTAAGAATATTGATCGAATAGGATACCCTCCGGGTAAATCTTTTCAAAAAGAGTGACCACCTGGCGAGCCTCACGGACATCATGCACCCTCAGGATCGAGGCCCCCTTCATCAGGGCGGTCATATTCAGTGCTGCAGTTCCCGTAAGAGCATCATCAGGAGTAATCTCCAGTGTCCTCCAGATCATCGACTTGCGTGAGAGTCCCGCCAGCAGGGGCAGTCCTGCCACCCTGAACTCGGAGAAACGCCTGAGCATCTCGAAATTATGTTCCGTCGTCTTTCCGAACCCGAAACCGGGGTCAAGAATAATATCCTTCACTCCTGCCTGCCTGAGCCTTACGGCCCTCTCGCTTAACCAGAGCAGGATATCTGATACAACATCCCCGTATGTGGGATTGACCTGCATGGTCTGCGGCGTTCCCTGCATATGCATCATAATGTAAGGTACATTCAGCCTGGTGACCAGCGGAAACATACCCTGGTCCATCTCTCCGCCGGAGATGTCATTGATTATGCCGGCGCCGGCGCTCTTCACAGCAGCCTCAGCCACTGTGGCACGGTAGGTGTCAACCGAAATGATGGCATCAGGAAAATTCTTACCGATGAGCAGCGCTGCATCGCAGACACGTTTCTTCTCAACCTCCGCAGTCACTGCAGCCGACCCCGGACGTGTGGAGCAGCCTCCCAGATCAAGGATGTCAGCCCCCTCTGACAGCATCTTTTCTGCCGCACCGAGAATCTCACCGTCAGAACCGTACCGGCTGGAAGAGTAGAAGGAATCTTCCGTCAGATTGATGATGCCCATTATTCGGGGCTTTGCAAGGTCAAGAAGCCCCCCTCTTATGTTTATAAACATGATCTTTATCCTCTGCTGACAAATATAGTCATTGGATCACTACAATATTCAGGCTTAATATCCTGTTCATAAATTGAGTATGCAGCGGTCCGGGAGACTTTTCATTAATTTTCTATCTTTAGAACCCCGGAGAAGCCGGTGAACCGGCATACAGACTGCAACAGGGAGATGAAGCTTATTGTTATAGAAGGACTTGACGGAGCAGGCAAATCGACACAGATCGGTATGCTGAAGGAGTGGTTCAGTGAAAGAAAAATAAACCACCGTTACATCCATTTTCCCCGCATGGATGCCCCCTGGTTCGGAGAACTGATTGCCCGTTTTCTGAGAGGCGAGCTCGGTGAGATCAGCAAGGTCGATCCCTACCTTGTGGCTATGCTCTATGCCGGTGACCGCAGGGATGCATCCCCGATGATCAAAGAATGGCTCAGTGAGAAAAACTATGTTATCCTCGACCGCTATGCCTATTCCAATATTGCATACCAGTGTGCAAAACTGAACTCCCCCGGGGAAAAGAAGAAGCTGCAGGAGTGGATACTCGAACTTGAATTCGGACACTTTGCCATACCCAGGCCTGACATCAACATATTTCTGGATGTTCCTTTCAGGTTCACAGCAGAGAAACTTGCAAACCGGCGAACCGGAAATGACAGGAACTACCTGAACGGTCAGGCTGACATACATGAAAGCAGTCTCAGTTTCCAGAAGAAAGTACGTGAGATGTACCTCAGGGTGGCAGAGACCGATACAAGTCTGGATGTGATCAACTGCTACAATAATGATAATGAGATACTTGCGCCGGAAGAGATATTCGGGCTGATCTTGAATAAACTAAAGGAGAGAAATATTTTATGATGAGCATATTGACACGGACAGGCAGGATTCTTACAGGTTTGATATTTGTTTTCTCGGGATTCGTAAAAGGCATTGACCCGATGGGTACTGCCTTTAAAATAGGTGATTACCTGACAGCCTTCGGAATGGAGTGGCTTGACGGTATTGCCCTTCCTCTCTCTGTCCTGCTCTGCCTGGTTGAGTTTGTTACAGGCATGATGCTGATCACAGGATCAATGGTAACAATTGCCTCGTGGATGGCGGCGCTTTTTATGGCACTCTTCACACCTCTGACCCTGGTACTCGCCATATATAATCCTGTCTCCGACTGCGGATGCTTCGGCGATGCAGTCGTACTGACCAACTGGCAGACATTCTTCAAGAACATAGTCATAACCCTGCTGGTTGTCTTTGTCTTTGCCAGGAGGAGAGACAAAACGGCAGTTCTGCCCGTAATGACCGGACTGAATGCCACGCTGGCATTTATCTTTATTTTTCTTCTCTTCATGAGATATAATCTTGCGTGTCTTCCCGTGATAGACTTCAGGCCCTACAGCACAGGCACAAGCCTTCCTGAAGCGATGTCAATCCCTCCTGACGCCGAACCTGACAGATATGATATCAGGTTCATATATGAGAAAGAGGGGGTGCAGCAGGAGTTTACGCTGAACGATTATCCTGCAGATGACACGGCATGGAAATTTATTGACCAGAAGTCGGTGCTTATATCCAAAGGGTATATACCACCGATACACGATTTTACACTTGTGACGGAGCAGGGTGTTGACATGACTGACCAGGTAACCGGGCAACCGGGAGATGTCATGCTCATGATCGCCAGGGATCTGGAAAAGTCTGACAGAGACGGGCTTGTCAGGGGTTATGATCTCGGGCTGGAAATGCAGCAGCGCGGGGTAAGATTTTTCATCGTTACGGCGACACCTCCGTATCAGGCCCGTGAAATGGTCACCGGCTTCGATGCGCTCTACGCCGATGAGATCACTCTCAAGACCGTGATACGGTCTGATCCCGGATTTGTGCTTCTGCACAACGGGACCATCATGGGCAAATGGTCATATCAAAACCTTCCTGACAGGGAAGAGTTTTCTGGTGATCTGAATGCCCTGGCCCTCAAGACGCAGACAAAGAGAAACGGAAGGATGGTGGCAGTCATCGCCCTTCTCACCGTTCTTCTCGCCGTCACAGTAACACTGCCCTTCAGTGATAAAGAGGGGAAGGCAGACAATAAGGCAAAACAATAAATATTAATCCTATGAGAAAGAAGATAGTAGCAGGAAACTGGAAGATGAATATGGACCTTGGTGAGGGGGTCGCTCTGGCAACAGGTATTAACAGGCAGCTTATCAGCGAGCCAATCGGCGACAGGGAGGTTATTCTCTGTACACCGGCCATCCATCTCAGCATTGTCAGCCCTCTGCTCAACGCTCCCGGCCTGAGTACAGGGGCCCAGAACTGCAATGACCACAGGTCGGGCGCCTACACGGGTGAGATATCTGCCGCCATGATTAAAAGCACGGGTGCATCAAGCGTTATCATAGGCCACTCGGAACGCCGAACCTATTACGGTGAGGATGATGATCTCCTTGCAGCAAAGACGGCCGAGGCGCTCTATAATGGCCTGCGTGTGATATTCTGCTGCGGAGAGGTACTGGCGGAGAGAGAAGATAACATCCATTTTGATGTGGTAAGGAGACAGCTGAACAAGGCGCTGTTCGTGCTTCCCAAGGAGGACTTCAGGCGGTGCATCATTGCCTATGAACCCGTATGGGCCATCGGCACAGGCGTCACGGCCAGCCCCGCACAGGCACAGGAGATGCATCATTTCATCCGCAGCCTCGTCAGGGAGAAATACGGGGATGAGACAGCAGAAGATACCACAATCCTCTACGGAGGAAGCTGCAAGGCCGCAAATGCAGCCGAACTTTTTGCCAATGCTGATGTCGACGGCGGTCTCATCGGAGGGGCATCACTGGTCAGGGAAGAATTCCTGAATATAGTCAAGGCACTCTGACAACAGCATGAAGAAGATCACTCTCATTTTTCTGGCAGTTGCACTGCCTGTACTCAGTGCATCAGGACAGGGACAGTTCTCGGGTGACACTGCCACCTTCACCACAGAGCTGAACACCTTCATGGGCACACTGGTCAGCAAACCGGAAAAAGCAGAGGTTGATCTCTTCATCTCACTCTATGACAGCACCTGCTTCTCACATGAGACAAAAGACCGGATTATCAACGTTGCCAGCCAGCTGAGGGGACGAAGGGTGAGCCAGGTGCCCGGTTTCATATATTTTGTGCGAACACTCACCGACTTTGTCGAGACCAACCAGAAGAAAGATGAGGTGAGCGCGTGGCTGGAAGGGCTGAGTGAGATGGCATTTGATCCCAGGTTCACCAATGCCTCCATCGAGAAGTTTATAGAGGTTACCGGGCTGCTTCTGGTTGACAATACCATCTATGCGGCCGGATCTGTGAGATGGAAGACCAGGGGCGGGAAATTGGAATTTGTTCGAGATACCGTCCTGAAGATCGACATCAGAACCGTGACCCTCATAGGCTTCCTGGGCAAGGACAGCACTGAGATCTATAACTTCTCCGGCACCTACTACCCCGATGTTTTCCGCCTTCGCTGCGGCGAAGGAACTGTCACATGGGAGAAGGCGGGATATGACCCATCAAAGGTTTTTGCCCGTGTGAAGGATTTTGATATCGATGTGACAAAGAGCGAATTCACCTGTGACTCGTCGCTGCTCACCCACCCCGACTACTTCCGTGAACCGGTGATGGGAAAACTGACCGACAGGGCAGTGGAGATAGCCTCACCGGACAAGGCTACCATGCCCCGGTTTGAGACCTATGAAAACAGGTTTTTTATTGAAGATATCTACAAGGATGTTGATTATGAGGGAGGCCTGGCACTCGAGGGCGCCATTGTCAGGGGTACAGGCACCAACTGGCTGCCGGCCAGCATAAGCCTCTACAGGAATGACACACTGGCCGTTCACGTCTCATCAAGAAACTTCCTCCTCTCGCAGAAGAGTATCAGCAGCTACGACGCCTCCTCCACCCTCTTTCTCGACAGGGACTCAATCTATCACTCCAGCCTCGGCTTCTCCTACAACGCCACCACCAGGGAGGTAGGCATGTTCCGGACAAACAGTCCGCTGTCGCGAAGCCCCTATTTCGATTCATACCATAATCTTGACCTCTACTTTGAGCATCTCTCATGGGACATGGATGACCCGTTCATTACCATGTCACGCACAAGAGGATCATCAATAGGCGCGGCGAGGTTCGAATCCGTCTCCTTCTATAACGAGGCCAACTTCTTCAGGCTGATGAGGTTCGATGAGGTACATCCTCTCTACCGCATTCGCGACTATGGAAATTCGTACGGGTATGATGTCTTCCCGGTAGGGGGCCTTGCGAAATGGCTGCGCATGCCCGTGGAACAGGCAACGGCCCTCTGCATTGAACTGGCAAACAACGGTTTTCTCTTCTATGACCGCAACTTTAACGAGGTGGCCATCAAGCCAAAAGTTGATGACTATATTGCATCATTCGCCAAAAAGAAGGATTATGATGCTATCTCCATCTACAGTGAAACCCGCGACGAAGAGGAGAACGCCATACTGAATCTCAATACCTTTGAACTGGATATAAGAGGCGTCAGGGCGGTCTCGCTGAGCGACTCACAAAACGTGGCCCTGAGACCCTACGGAGGCCGGCTGGTGGTCGGCAAAAACAGGTCTATATCCTTTGACGGCATGGTCCAGGCAGGCCTCTTCACAATTTACGGGAAACAGTTTTCCTTCAGCTATGATACATTCAGCATCTTTCTTGACAGGATCGATTCGCTGAAGATCGCCGTCGAGACTGAAGAGAGAGATGCATACGGAAGACCTGTGATAAAGCGTATCGATAATATGATCGAGATGGCGTCAGCACGACTTCTTATTGATGACCCCCGCAACAAATCAGGACTGAAAAGCCTCAGTCAATATCCCATCATCAATTCCACCAAGGACTCCTACATCTTCTATGATGAGATAAAGGATCTTGACGGCTTGTATGAGAAGGAGAAGTTCTACTTCAAGCTTGATCCGTTCACCTATAATAATATAGATCATTACACCAATGCAGACATGGCCCTTTCGGGCGAGTTTGTCGGGGGCGGGATAATAGAACCGATGCGACAGGTCCTCACCGTGCAGCCCGACACATCTCTTGGCTTCACAATGACAATTCCGCCTGAAGGCATACCGATATACAACGGCCGGGGAACACTGTACAACCATCTGAGCATGAGCAACTCCGGACTGATCGGAAGCGGGAGTGTCGATCATCTCACTGCCACTGCCGTTGCCGACACGTTCCGCTTTTTTCCTGAATTCATGGTGACCAGGGCTGACAGGTTCACAATGAAGCCTGACACACTGCACAGGTTTCCTGAACTTAGCTCCAGGGATGTGGATATTCAGTGGCTCACCGCCACTGACGAGTGGTACGCACAGAACAGCGAGGGAGAGGTCTTCGACATGTTCGGAAACGGCACAACCATGGAGGGCACCCTCGTACTCAAGCCGGACAGGCTTGAGGGAAGCGGACAGACAGAAATGGCAGATTCGCGGATCACCTCCGAGACCTTCTCCTTTGGGGCAATGACCGTTGATGCCGACACATCCGACTATTACCTCAAGGCCCTGCGAGGCAGCGGATACGGCTTTGTGGCCAGCAATGCGAAAACACATGTCGATTTTACAGAGCAGAGATCTGACTTCAGCCTTAACACTGATTCTTCGTTCGTTGTCTTTCCCGGCATAGAGTATCTCTCCAGGATGACCAACTTTGAATATGACATGGAAAGCAAGGTGCTGGATATGTGGCAGAAGGGAAGGGAGTCCACGACCCTCCTCCCGGCTGATCAGCTGCTCAGGGTGCCGCCGGGGATGGAGGAGAAACCAACATTCCTCTCCACCAACAACATGAAAGACACCGTTAAGTTTCAGTCGGGCTCCGCATCTTACTACCTGCAGGATGAGTTACTCGAGGTGAGGGATGTCAATTATATTCCGGTGGCCGATGCCCTGGTGCAACCAGGCGGAGGAGTACTTTATATCTCGCGGGGTGCATTGATCAGGGAGACAGACAGTGCCCTGGTGGCAATAAACAACAGGCACCTCATACATTCGGCAAGGATAAATATTGAGAGCAGTGCTAACTATTCCGGTTCGGGCAAATATGATTATACAGACGAGACAGGAGAAAGCCAGGTGATAGAGTTTTCGGAGATCAGGGTTGACACCATGGCCACAAAGGCCATGGGTTATATTCCCGAATCACAGAACTTTACCCTCAGCCCTGCCTTCACATTCTCCGGTGACGTGAGCCTCCGGGCAGCCGAAGAGCACCTGAGATTCACAGGGTCAGCAGGCATTGTCACTGCCTGTGAGAATATCGGAAACATGCCGGTGAAGTTCAGCGCCATGATCGATCCGATGAATATCCTTATCCCGGTTGATGAAAAACCGAGAGACAGGGATGATAATCTGCTCTTCTCGGGCACTTTCATTACACTTGATTCGACTGGTGTCTACGGTACCTTCCTCTCCCCAAGAAAGTCATGGAGTGACAACCCGCTTCTCACCACGAGCGGGCTATTGTTCCACGACAGAGGTGCGGGACAGTATCACATTGCATCCCTTGAGAAGCTTGCAGACCGAACCCTGCACGGTAACATTGTCTCTTTCGACAGAAACTTCTGCATCCTGAGAAGTGAGGGAAAGATAGATTTTGGGGTTAACTATGACAGGGTTAAGATCGGCAGCGCCGGCCTCATAACCCATAACACCGACTCTTCAAAGGTAAGGATACAGACCATGCTCGGCCTCTCCTTCCATTACAGTGCAGAAGCTCTTGAGCTTATGGCCGGAGACATACGGACGGTGCCAACACTGCGTACCGTCAACCTCTCCACGGAATTCAACAGCAAGGCAATGCGCGACCTTATAGGAGTGCAGGCTGCCAGAACTCTCAATGAGGAGCTCCAGCTCTTCGGCGTGGCCAGATCGCTTCCTAAGGAATACTCGTTCCAGATGCTGATTAACGACGTCACACTTGTATGGAATGCCTCTTCCATGTCTTTCATCTCAGAAGGAAAGATAGGGGTAGGATTCATTGGCAACCAGCCCCTGAATGTCTATGTTGACGGCTGGGTGGAGCTGCAGAGAAAGAGATCGGGAGACCTGCTGGATATATACCTTAAGGCAGACAACAACGTCTGGTACTGGTTCTCATACTTCAGGGGAATAATGATGAGCTACTCATCCAACACCTCTTACAATGACCTCCTCAACAGCATAAAGGAGAAGGAGAGAAGAGACCCCGGCGCCAGGTCACGTGATGAATACCAGTACATGATCGGACTGCCTGACAGGCTTCAGAGATTCCTCAGACGAATGGAGAGCGGAGGCATGGGCTACGAGGAAGACCCCTACCGGTACGATCAGTAATCGCTGCTGCGGCCGCGGTTTCCGAACTCGATCACCTCCATATCGGACAGGGTCTCACCTTCCACAGTAAACCGCAGGAGAGTCATGACTCGGTGCACGCCTGTCCGGCCTGCGGCACCGGGATTGATGCAGAGCATCCTGTTGCTTTTGTCGTATATAACCTTCAAAATGTGCGAGTGGCCGCAGACGAATATGTCGGGCTTCAATTCCCTTATCAGTTCCAGGGCGCGAGGTGCATAACGGCCGGGGTATCCCCCGATGTGTATTATCAGCACTTTCTTTGAACCGGCCGCGAAGAAGAGATACTCTTCCGTCGCCCTCCTGACATCAAATCCGTCAATGTTTCCCCAGACCGCACGAAGGGGTTTGAAAGCCTCCAGTTCTGTTATTACGTCAATAGTGCCTGCATCACCGGCATGCCAGATCTCATCGACATCTGCAAAATGTTCATAAACAGCCGGGTCAACCCAGCCGTGGGTGTCTGACATAACTCCTACCTTCATTGCCGTAAGTGAATTTACAATGCTAAAATCCGTAAATTTGCGGAAAGAAGCGAAAAAATGCAGATTTTTTATTGCGGAGAAATTTCGCATGGGAAAGCCCTCTTCAGCCGGGAGGAGTCACGCCACTGTCTGAAAGTGCTGAGAATGAAAGGCGGGGATAATATCACCTTCACCGACGGACTGGGCAACCTGTACGAGGGAGTGATCACGGAAGCCGACCCTTCAGCAATGTCTGCAACAGTCACCTCAGTGATAAATGATTACGGCAGGCGCGAATACAGGCTCCATATTGCAATATCAACCCTGAAGAATGATGACAGGCTTGAATGGTTCATTGAAAAGGCCGTTGAGACAGGCATAGATGAAATCACCCCTCTCTTTTGTACCCGAACGGAAAAGAGAAGGATAAGGAGGGAGAGACTGGAGGGCGTGATCCTCTCTGCCATGAAACAGTCGGTCAAGAGCCGGCTTCCTCAACTGAACGGCCCGGTTGAATTCAGTGACTTTATCGCCGGAGTGCATGAAGGTAAAAGGATCATAGCTTCCTGTGACCAGGCAGTTGAACGCATACCTGTAACCTCGGCCTTCAGCCGGGGTGATGATGTGGTGATGATGATCGGTCCGGAAGGCGACTTCACTACGGAGGAGGTCACCGCAGCGCTCAAGGCCGGATTTCAGCCTGTACACATAGGTCCCAGCAGGCTCAGAACAGAAACAGCAGGCGTTGTGGCCTGCTGCTCAGTCTACCTGGCCAATATCTGACCTAACTCCTGCCTTGCGAAAAATCAAATGCCTCGTGGATTCTTTGTACCGGAAGGTTATATAACTCCGTAAACCTGCATTTTTCGCATATAACTGCTGTATAACGCCTTCCCGGTATACTGAATACCTGGCTGAACTGGCTGTGCTGCATTATCACACCTTTTACTTCATACTGCCTTCCCCCGCATTTCGGACAGGTATATTTAATCGCGGGTGTTTCATTTTTCATCACTCTTTTCGTTTTTATTCTCCTTTTTTGTCTTCAGACGTCCGGCCTTGCGCAGTGCCTGGTCCAGGAGCCATTCTATCTGACCGTTGGTGCTGCGAAACTCGTCAGAGGCCCATTTCTCAATGGCACCAAGCTTGTCCGGATCCATCCGCAAGACGAATGACTTCTTCTGCATAACTACTGATGAAGCGTGCCGGTGTTGATGATCGGATTAGGATCCTTGTCACCGCACAGCACCACCATGAGGTTACTTACCATAGCAGCCCTCTTCTCTTCGTCAAGGTCAATTATCCTTTTCTCGGAGAGCTGCTCAAGAGCCATCTCAACCATGGAAACAGCACCTTCAACAATCTTGAAGCGCGCTGCCACAACAGCTGTGGCCTGCTGGCGACGCAGCATCGCACCGGCGATCTCCTCAGAATAGGCAATGTAATTTATTCTCGCCTCAATCACGTGAATACCTGCTATCTTGAGCCTGTCCCTTATCTCCTTCTCCAGCTCATCATTGACCTCCTCACCACCGCTGCGAAGTGTCATCTCATTCTCGTGACCCTCCCAGTTGTCGTACGGATAGAGTCCGGCCAGCTTGCGAAGAGCAGCATCACTCTGCACAAGCACAAAATGCTCATACCTGTCAACATCAAAGGCTGCCTTGTAGGTGTTCTCCACCTTCCAGACCAGCACAAGCCCTATCTTAATAGGGTTTCCGTTTTTGTCGTTCACCTTGATGGGCTCACTGTCAAAGTTGCGGGCACGCAGGGAGATCTTCTTACGGGAATAAAAGGGAATCGCCCACCAGAAACCGTTGGTCTTGACCGTACCCCTGTAGGCACCGAAAAGCACCATCACCATAGATTCATTCGGGTTGACAACCATCAGTCCCGGAAGAATCAGCATGGAGACTACAATCAGTACAATCCCCAGCCAGATTATTTCATGGATGAACGCAAAAACCACTGCTGTTAAAACCAGCAGTCCCAGCAGCAGGAAAAAATAACCCGATGCAGCCTTGAAAATTCTTTCTTCTTTCATGATTAGTGATATTATTTTGATATCACAAATATATCATAACAAAATGGCAAAGTCAAGTAAAACGAAAAAAAAATTACATTTGGGTCATGCATGAACGTCACAGCGACCGTGAGCTCTACTTCAGGGAGCAGGCACATACCACCTCAAGGCATGTTATTCCATTCATTGAGAGCATCTTGCCTGTTAGTGATTCGATGTCGGTGCTGGAGATCGGGTGCGGTGAAGGGGGTAACCTCCTGCCATTTCTTGAGGCGGGATGCTGTCGTTTGACGGGCATAGACCTTTCGGAAAACAAGATAGAGAATGCCCGAAGCTTCTATTCAGTTATTCCCGAAGGCGGGAGGATTGAGTTCATTGCGGCTGACATATACGATTCAGCATCTGTTGGCTCCTTTGACCTGGTGATGATGCGCGATGTGCTTGAACATATTCACGACCAGGCACGGTTCATCGGTTTTGTCAAAAGGTTCGTCAATCGCGGAGGTATCCTGTTTATTGCCTTTCCTCCCTGGAACAATCCCTTCGGTGGGCATCAGCAGATGTGTGACAGCAGGATCCTGTCAAAGCTTCCCTGGATCCATCTTCTTCCGCGCAGGATCTACAGGTGGCTGCTGCGCACTGCGGGAGAGACCCCGGCCCGTATCGAAGGTCTGCTTGAGATAAAGGATACAGGCATCAATATCGGGCGGTTTGAGCGGGTTGTAAAGAGAGAGGGATTCTCCCTGCTGAGAAAATCCCTCTGGCTTATAAACCCCAATTTTGAGATTAAGTTCGGCCTCCGCCCCCGCCTGCTGCCTCACATCCTCGGTGAAATCCCCTTTATCAGGAACTTCATCGCAACCACTGGTTACTACATTATCTCAGTGCCTCCTCAAGAGCCCTGAGAACAGGCTGTGCCGATATCTTTACTCCTGCTGCCTGGTTCATCCAGTGCTGCGGTGTCAGTCGACCGAGACTGTACATGCGGTCAATCTCATCAGAAAAATCCTTGCCTTTCAAGTGATCTTCTATCTGAAACTGAATTATCTGACCGTAAGCATAGTTCTGCAGGTAAAGAGGCCCGTTGATCATATGCGAATAGATTGCCAGCAGCGGAGAGTCACTCACTCCCATTACCGGAGCGAAATACTTGTTCCATACCTCAACCGCAATGCTGACTGTCTGATCCCTGAGTTCTGCCGGTGTAGTCTGAGGATTCTCATAGAGCCACTGCCACAACTTCATCTCCACCATGCTGACCCCCATAATCTCCATCAGTGACCATGCTGCATCAAGCGTCTGAAGCTTCTCCCTCTCCGGGTTGTCCTCCTTCATCCCAAGAAGCATCAGGTCACGGTCCTGGAAGAGGAACGCAGTTGCCTCGGTGAATGCCGTGTTTGGAACGCCGGAGAGCATGTAATAGTCGACATCATACAGCGAGATTGTCTGTTCGACGTTATGCCCGAACTCGTGTACGGCAATGTTATAGCCCTTGTAGTCCATACCCTTTTCAGAGACGCGTGTACGCAGGTGTGATACTGCCCCTTTCATCCCGGCACCCCAGGCATGGCCTGAGCCTCTGGCAGGGTCAACCACTATCTTGTCAGCGATCTGTTTTGCCCTTTCGGGTGACCAGCCCAGCTTGACGAGCATGGCCGGCATGCCCATGTTGAAAGCGGAGGGAGTCGGATAGAGGGCTGAACTCCTCGCCGTGAGAAGGCTCTCCGGTATTGAGCTTCTCGATTTGAATCCGTCATACCAGATGTCATAGGGCCTCAGATCACGTCCCAGCCTCTTGCTTATCATACCTGCCAGCATCCCGAGCTGCGGTGAACTAAGATACTCATCAAAGAGGGCCTCGGCATCCTCCTGTGAAATCTCCATGCCGCCTGAGAAACTGCGGAGTATAGCTGTGTTCATGCCTGGAACATACGGGTCTATTGCCTTCTCAGAGTTGAATATATTCAACAGATGCGAATAACGGGTATCCGGCTCAGCCTCAAGCTCAACGGCAGAGCCATCCTTTTCTGTTTTATTTGAATATGGATACCATTCGTATTCCGGGTTGTTGATGACTTTTTCGGGAATCTCCTGACGGATAATGCGCTCCATGACCCTGTAAACCATCTCCTGCTTCTGTGGGCCGCTCTCCTTGTCGGCATAGTTCGACTTGATCTCGTCACGCAGGTTCCAGTGAGACAGGAGTATCATGTCATCCGGGAATAGCTGCTCTCCGTTGTCTGTACGGAGCTTCCCCATATGGATATTATATTCGGCGATATACATCTCCGCGTTACCCATTGCCACCGTTGCTGCCTGGTTCAGTTCGGCCGGAACACGTGAGACGAACTGGTCGCCGAGCCGGGCCATGGCCCACTCTTCACGGCTCCATTCCGATCCCAGTTCCTCCTTTTCCGCAAGGGAATAGTACGGGAAGTTGAGGGCTATCACAAAAGCAATCCTGTTATTGAAGAAGTCGGTCTGCAGATGTGACCCCACAGAGTAGTTGCCGAACATTCGGTCTACCTCGTCTATCTCTCCGGCAGCCTCATCAAGCACCTTCCTCAGATCCAGTGTTATCTCATTCATGTTACCCGAGAGCGACTCAAAGTAATCGCTGACCTTCAGAAAGACACTCCTCCGTTTTTCCGGATCAGAGATGTAGTTTGAGGCAACAAACTCAGAAAACTCCTCCGGCGTGCCGTCCTCAGCCCTCCAGAGTGATGCGGCATGTCTCACACCCTTTTCAGGGAGCAGTTTATCAGCAGGCTGTTGTTCTGCTGTTATTCGATCAACAGCACCAGCAATCACTGTTTCACCAATGAAGCCGGATGCTGTCACTTCAACCTTTTTGTCCGCAGATGAGCAGGCAGTCAGTACAAGGGTCATAAGAACCAGTATTTTTCTCATTTTTATCTTGTTTTTGCTAAGGTAAAAAAATCGTCATATAAAAATGAAGTCCCGTATCACCTCTATAACAAATAAGGCTTTCCGAAGAAAGCCTCATCCTGTATCAGCCGAATTACCGGCTATGGACTCATGATCTATTTCCCGGACTTCCGGGCTTTTTTGTGCCTGATCTTTTTAAACAGGTCAGCAACGACATCATCGGAGGGCTGATCCTCCATATCGGGAAGCAAAACGCTCAGGGCCGAATCAATCCCGAAGGCATCAGCTATCAGGTCAGACGGTGTATTGGTAACCTCGAAATAAGAAAGTAAGAGGGTAGAATTCTTATCCATAGGCGTTTTTGTTCTCATAAAAGAGAAACGCCACGCCTAATCAAAAATTGTATCAGCTAAGTGAAAGGGTGATATTTTTTTCCACCATTATCTTACGCATGTTGATAAGTGCATAACGCATCCTGCCCAGGGCGGTATTGATGCTTACTCCTGTCATGTCGGCTATCTCCTTGAAGCTCATTCCTGCATAATGCCTCATGATGACTACCTCACGCTGATCTTCGGGCAGTCCGTTTATCAGGCTTCTCACATCACGCATCACCTGCCGGCGTACGATCACATCCTCAACATTGTCATCCGACAGCTTGCGCGAATTGAGCAGGTCTGCCTCGTAGTCATCGTTAAGGACGATCCCCATCTGTTTCTCGTGTCTGAAGTGGTCAATGATCAGGTTATGAGCTATGCGCATCACCCAGGATATAAACCTTCCGTCATCCTGGTACCGGCCGGCGCGGATCGACTGTACTACCTTCAGGAATGTATCCTGGAAGACGTCATCGGCCAAATCGCGGTTGCGAATGTAAAGGCTGATATAAGAATAGACTTTGCTTTTGTGGCGCAGGATAAGCAGCTCTATGCTTCTTTCATTACCGTCTACGTAGCTCTTAATAAGCTCATAATCGGTCATTTTGCTCTTCATAACTAACTCTTTTGGTTCACGAGTACAGTTATACGATAGGCGGCCCTCCTTTGTTTCGTTTGTGTTTTTTTCTGTTGGGTTATACGGATGGTATTACCCTATTGTTTCATATGTATGTGTATAATAATTACTGCAATGGCAGGATAGAACCTGTATTAAAATTAACAGAAAATTCCTTATGTAAGATCTCCTTCATGCAAGTTGCGCTTATACTCAAGGCAAAGAAAACAAAATTTAATCAATACAAAATCATTAATTTTGGCTTTTTCGCAAACGGAGAAAGCATGAAGGGTAATATCGAAATCAAGGGAGCAAGAGTACATAACCTAAAGGATATAACCCTGACAATTCCGCGTGACAGCCTCATTATTATAACAGGAGTATCGGGATCAGGAAAGTCTTCACTGGCCTTTGACACAATATATGCCGAAGGTCAGAGAAGATATGTGGAGAGCCTCTCCTCCTACGCCCGGCAGTTTCTCGGGCGCATGAACAAACCCGATGTGGATTTCATCAACGGGATACCTCCCGCCATTGCAATTGAGCAAAAGGTCAACACCCGCAATCCCAGGTCAACGGTCGGCACCAGCACCGAGATCCACGATTACCTGCGACTCCTCTGGGCGCGGGTAGGACACACCATCTCTCCCATCTCCGGCAGGGAGGTCAGAAAGCATACCGTTGATGACGTTGTCAATTACCTTGCCGCTTTGCCGGAGGGAAGCCGCATTCTGCTGACAGCCCCTCTGGATGTCCCGGAAAACGTTGACCCGGCAGAGTTTATCAGCTTCCTCGTAAAAGAGGGATATAACCGCATAAGCACCGAGAAGGGTCTTGTCAGGCTCGATGAGGAGGGCGCCGCAGACATGATCGGTAAGATGCCCCGGATTGACCTGATAATAGACAGGTTCCCGACAGGAAGCAGCCCTGAAGAGATGAGCCGTGCCGCCGACTCAGTGCAGACAGCATTTCTCACCGGCAGGGGTCATATCACTCTTACCGTGACTGACGAAGAGACGACACAGACAGTCAGCTTCTCGGATAAATTCGAGGAGGATGGTCTCATCTTCGAAGAGCCGGTTGAACATCTGTTCAGCTTCAACTCACCCATCGGCGCCTGCCCCGAATGCGAGGGGTACGGGAAGATAATAGGTATCGACGAGAACCTTGTAATACCCGATGAAAACCTCTCTCTCTATGATGACGCCGTTGCATGCTGGAGGGGTGAGACGATGAAACAGTGGAAGGAGAGGCTGATATACAATGCCGACAAGTTTGACTTTCCCATTCATAAACCCTGGTACAGGCTCTCACCTGAACAGAAGGCCCTGGTATGGAGCGGAAACAGGTATTTCTTTGGACTGAACCAGTTCTTCCAGCATCTCGAGGAGAAAAAATACAAGATACAGTACAGGGTCATGCTCAGCCGCTACAGGGGCAAACGCACCTGTCCCTCCTGCGGGGGCCACAGGCTGCGCAGGGAGGCCGGATGGGTGAAAGTCGGCGGCAGGTCAATAACGGAGATAACCTCCCTGCCCGTCAGCGAGGCTCATGAGTTCTTTGAACACCTGACACTCAACGGCGAGGAGAGAGAGATAGCGGGACGTCTTTTAAGAGAGATACAGCAACGACTGGGATTCCTGGTGAACGTGGGACTCACCTACCTGACGCTCGACAGGCTCTCCAACACGTTATCAGGAGGAGAATCGCAGCGTATTAACCTTGCCACCTCACTGGGCAGCAGCCTGGTGGGGTCACTCTATATCCTGGATGAGCCAAGCATCGGACTGCATCCGCGCGATACCAACCTTCTTGTCAACGTTCTCAAAGAGTTGCGTGACCTTGGTAACACGGTCATCGTGGTTGAGCACGAAGAGGAGATCATCAGGGCCGCGGACCAGATAATAGATATGGGGCCGGCTGCCGGGACTCACGGCGGAGAGGTGATCTACCAGGGAAGCGCACAGTTTCCAAAGAAGAACAGTTCCCTTACCGCCGCATACATGACCGGGGCCATGCGCATCGGGGAGCCGGCTGTGCGTCGCAGATGGCACAGCTACATCGATGTCAAGGGTGCACGAGAGAATAACCTGAAGGATATTGATGTCAGGTTCCCGCTGCATACAATCACTGCCGTTACAGGAGTCAGCGGTTCCGGCAAAAGCACCCTGGTGCATGATATCCTCTTCAATGCGCTCTCCTTAAGGCTGGGCAACAACGGTGCCAGAGCCGGACGTTTCACGGCCCTGGAGGGAGACACAGCCAGCATCACAGCCGTGGAGCTGATAGATCAAAACCCGATAGGCAAGTCAAGCCGCTCCAACCCCGTTACCTACCTCAAAGCCTTTGATGATATCCGCAAGCTCTTCGCAGAGCAACAGGCTGCAGTACAGTCGGGCTTCAAGCCTGCCCACTTCTCATTCAATGTTGAAGGCGGACGGTGCGAGGAGTGCCAGGGCGAAGGTGTCATCAGGGTCGAGATGCAGTTCATGGCCGACGTGGAGCTGACATGTGAGACATGCAAGGGAATGCGCTTCAAACGCGATATACTCGATGTGAAATTCCACGGCAAAAATATCTACGATGTCCTGGAGATGACCATAGACGAAGCGATAGAGTTCTTCGGCGAATGTAAGGATAAGATCTGCAGGAAGATAGCTGACAGACTGAGGCCGCTGGCAGACGTGGGACTGGGGTATGTCAGGCTTGGACAGTCTTCATCTACCCTCTCCGGCGGCGAGAGCCAGCGCGTCAAGCTGGCATACTACCTCAGCCAGGAGAAGAGCAGCGAAAAAATGCTGTTTGTATTCGACGAACCAACTACCGGACTACACTTTCATGATATCGGGAAACTGATGAAATCGCTCAATGCCCTCGTCGATCACGGTCACTCGGTGATTCTCATCGAACACAACGTGGAGGTGATCAAGTGCGCCGACTGGGTCATTGACCTCGGTCCCGAGGGCGGCGAAAAGGGTGGTCAGCTTGTCTTTGAAGGGACACCTGAGCAGCTTGCAGCATACGAATCATCACATACCGGAAGGTACCTGAAGCCGAAAATCCAAAGTCGGAAACAGGCAGTAGCCAAGAGGCAATAGGCAGTGGTGATTAATTGCACGTTGCGCGTGTCCCGATACCGGTGAGTTATATCTTGGACATAAAGTATTGCAGACCTGACAGTTATACAACTTATATACTCCTCGTAGGATATATTATTGCATAACTCACTGCTGTGCTTTACGGCTCATCAACTTTTCTATCTCATCCGTTTCTTTCGGGATGCCCTGAGAAAGAACCACGTTACCGCTCTCCGTGAGCAGGACATCATCCTCTATCCTGACTCCGATGTTCTCATATTTTTCATATACCGGGAGAACGCGGTCAATGAACTCCCCGATCTCTTCCTCGCTGACCCGGTCGCCAAAAGTTTCGTAGAGCTGTGACAGTCCGTTTTCCCTCAGGTAGATGCCAGGCTCAACAGTCAGCACCATCCCCTTCTCCAGGGGCCTCCCGATGGCCGTATCAACGGCGATAAACTCGCGGATAAATGCGCCGCGGAACCCGTAGTTTCCGGCGTCATGGACATTGAGTCCAAGGTAATGGTTGATCTGGTATATGGTATAGAACTCCTTCTGCCATACCGATGCGGTATCTGTCAGCAATCCCAGGTCAAAGAGGCCCCTGGCAATCACGGAGGTGGCCTTTGCATGACCGCCGTAGAGCGGCCTGCCCGGCTGCAGTTCGTCAATGGCAGCCTTCTGTGCTTTCAGAACCAGATCGTATATCTCTTTCTGTTCCTTTTTAAAACTGCCGTTCACAGGTATTGTCCTGGAGATATCTGCAGCATAATAGCCGTATTCAGCTCCTATATCCATCAGGAGGAGGTCACCGTCCTCCATTTTCCTGTTGTTTTCGGAGTAATGGAGCGTAACGGTATTGGGACCCGAGCCGGTGATGGATGAAAAGGCAGGTCTGGCAGCACCGTTCCGCAGGAATGTATATTCAATCATCGCCTCGATCTCAAACTCGTACATCCCGGGCCGGCATATGCGGCAGGCATTCACGAAGGCATCACCGGTGATGTCAATGGCCTTCTGCATCCTTGCGATCTCCGACTCATCCTTGAAAACCCGCATCTCTTCAATGAGCGGGGCCATATCCCTGACGAGTGTCTCTGGCTTGCGTTGCTTTCCTGCTTCGCTCAACAGGCTGTTTTTCAGCATCCTGTCCGTGAAATCGATGTGCAGAGGTATGCCTTTATCAAGACACTCACCTATCAGTTCCTGTAACTCAGCATAAGCAAGGATTGTATCAAACCCGTATTCAGCAATTATCTCTTCATTCGGCTGTGCACCTCCGTTATATATGATGTCATGCCTTGATCTCTCACGCAGGAACAGAAACAAGGAATCGGGCGCACCCTTCTTTATGACAACAGCACTCATTGGCTGGTCAAAACCTGTCAGATAGTAAAAGTTGTCGTTCACCCGGTACTCGCAATGGTCTCCTGAGGGAAAACTACCCGAACTGATAATGACGACACCTTCTTCAATCTGGTCCGTAAGCCTGTTTCTCCTCTCTGAAAACACCTTCCTCAGGTCGTCGGTCATTTCAAGATCACTGATGTCCGGAGTAATGCTTCCGTTCTTTTCACCTCCCGGATTACCATTGCACCCGGAGAGCAAAACAACAGACAAAAGAATGATGATTAAGCTTTTAATCGGATTTGATTTCGCGGAATGAATTTTCATAGTAATGAATGTCTGGTGCTAAGTATTTTTTTTTACATCTTTGAGACCAAATTAGGCATTTATGATGACTATTCTGTCTCCGTTTTCGCTAAAAATCCTGTCAGGATTTGATCCGCAGTTTCAATCCCTGGTTTCGACATGGATCGTCCTGATGATTGTCGTTGTGCTGGTCTGTTTCATTGTGAGTGAGATTACACGCAATTACAGTCAGGTGGACAAGCTCTGGAGCCTGATGCCACTGGCCTATGCATGGATTACCGTTATGGCCTTCCCTTCACCAAGGTTATTTCTGATGGCCTCCCTGGTGACGGTCTGGGGTATAAGGCTCAGTTTCAATTTTTACCGTAAGGGTGGTTACAGCATCATCCCCTGGCAGGGAGAGGAGGACTACCGCTGGAAGGTCCTGAGAGATACTAGTGCCCTGAGAGGCAGGATCAGGTTCGGTCTTTTCAATCTCCTGTTCATATCACTGTACCAGAACCTGCTCATTCTGCTCTTCTCCACCCCGCTGCTGATGGCAGCGCTTTACCAGGGAGAACCCATGGGTGTCACTGACCTGGTTGCCTCAACGCTTATGCTGCTTTTTATAATTACCGAAACCATAGCCGACAACCAGCAATACAGGTTCCAAAGTGCAAAGCACGGGCCTGGGGAGACACAGGATCTGTATGGCGAATCTCTCAGCAAGGGCTTTCTGACAGAAGGCCTGTGGAAGTATGTGCGTCACCCCAATTTTGCCTCCGAACAGGCAATCTGGATCAGTTTCTACCTCTTCAGCGTCGCCGCCTCAGGCAAATGGATCAACTTCACCCTTCTGGGCCCGGTGCTTCTTGTGATCCTCTTCATCGGAAGCTCAGTCATGACTGAAAAGATCAGCAGCGGCAAATACCCGGATTACACCATATATCAGAGAGAAGTACCAAAATTCATTCCCAGGATCTTCAGGAAGAGATAGGAGCTTCCTGGCCTTATCGGCCATATTTCTATCATTTTCTGCTCTTTCCGGTAGCCCGGCTGGCACACTGGACCTGCCTGGCCTGTCAGCCCCTGTCTTATACGCACCTGGCTGGCCGATTGTCAGATTTAAGACTGACGGAAATATTTACCCTTCATCCTCAATGCTACATTGACCAGGGCGATCATCACCGGCACCTCGATCAGTGGCCCGATCACCGCCGCAAATGCCTCACCTGAATTTATGCCGAACACAGCAATAGCAACCGCAATAGCCAGCTCAAAGTTGTTGCTGGCCGCAGTGAATGACAGTGTTGTGGTCTGCTCATAGTTTGCACCGGCTCTCCTGCCCATGAAAAAGGATACGAAGAACATGATGACAAAATAGATTAAAAGCGGGATTGCGATCCGGACTACATCAAGTGGTATCTTTACAATGTATTCACCTTTTAGTGAAAACATTACAAAGATAGTAAAGAGCAAAGCGATCAGGGTGAGAGGGCTGATCTTCGGTATGAATTTCGTGTGGTACCACTCCTTGCTTTTAACCCGTATCAGTACAAACCTTGTCAGGAATCCTGCGATAAAGGGTATTCCGAGGTAGATGAAGACACTCTCTGCAATCTGCCCTATCGTGATCTGTTCAACCGCATCATTCACCGGCAGGCCGAACCACCCGGGCAGTACAGCGATAAAGACATAGGCATATACTGAGAAAAAGAGAACCTGGAATATCGAGTTGAAGGCAACCAGCCCGGCCGCGTACTGTGTGTCCCCTTTCGCCAGGTCGTTCCAGACAATCACCATGGCAATGCAACGTGCCAGTCCGATAAGTATCAGGCCGTACATGTAGTCAACATTAAACCTCAAAAACAGTATTGCAAGGAAGAACATCAGAATGGGACCTATCACCCAGTTCTGAACCAGCGAGAGACCCAGTATCCTGGTGTTCCTGAAAACATCAGGCAGTTCTTCGTATTTCACCTTGGCGAGCGGCGGGTACATCATCACTATCAGGCCTATTGCGATTGGAATGTTGGTGGTCCCGCTGGATAGGCTGTTCCAGAAACCGGCAATCTCAGGACTGATCCATCCTATTACAACACCGGCAAGCATAGCCAAAATGATCCAGAGAGTAAGATACCGGTCAAGAATTTTGAGACGTTTTTTTGAAGGCATAATCAGAATTTGCGATTT
>JAVEXM010000001.1:0-69690 GCA_034004025.1 Bacteroidales bacterium | reverse complement strand
TTGCCGGCTGTAGCCCAGGTGATGTTTCAGGGCTTGATGGCTGATACAGTTATGCTGTATACCCCGTTGCCGTGATGCTCCTCATCTGAGTCAAGCACCACGTCCGGCATCTGAATCCTTTTCTCCTTGTGAATAGTAAGATCGGAAAAGCCGCTGCGCCGGATGAATCCAAGATACTCATCCATTGTAGACGCGCCGGAAACGCAGCCGGCATATAGCTCTGCGTCAGAGCGTGCCTTTTCTGACAGCGATCCCTTTACCACCACATCTGAGATGCAGAAATGGCCTCCGGGTTTCAAAACCCTCATTATTTCACTGAATGCCTTTTGCTTGTCCGGAACAAGGTTAAGGACACAGTTTGACAGCACAACATCGTATGTCTTGTCCGGGAGGGGCATCTCTTCTATATCACCCCTGATGAATTCAACATTGGTGTAACCCAGTTTGTTCCTGTTCTCCTCGGCTTTCCTGAGCATTGGTTCCGTAAAATCTAGACCTGTCACAAAACCTTTATCACCCGTCAGAGCCCTGGCAACGAAGCAGTCGTTTCCGGCACCGCTGCCAAGATCAAGAATACGGTCACCGGGACGAATATCCGCATAATCAACCGGCACCCCGCACCCGAGGCTAAGGTCAGCGCCAGGCACATATCCGTTGAGGTGATCATAGCTCTCATTGAAAGTGCTAATTCCTTCTGAGGAGCAGCACCCTGGCGTACAGCAGCAGGAGCCGGATACGGATTCATCCGAGGATGCTATTTTTCCGTACTTCTCCTGTACGATAAGCTTTAGTTCTGAAGGATTCATTGGTGGTCTTTTATATTTTCGTTATAAAACTTCAGGAATGTTTCGTGGATCAGGTCACGAATCCTTATGTATTCTTCGTGGATGAACTCTGGTGTTCCGGTGGCATTTGACGGGTCTTCAAATCCGAGATGGAGGCGGTGCTTCACCTTCCCGAAAAACGCCGGACATGTCTCATTGGCATGATCACAGACAGTGATCACATAATCCCACTCCTCATCCAGGTATTCATCAACAAGATGGGGTGTATGATGGCTTATGTCAATACCCAGGTCAGCCATAACCTCAACCGCCTTTGGATTTATCCTGGCTGCCGGCTCCGTGCCTCCGGACCTGACATAAAGTTTATCATCAAACGACTGCAGGAATCCGTGGGCCATCTGGCTGCGGCAACTGTTGCCTGTGCAAAGGATCAGTATTTTCATTTCTTGAAGGTTTCATCTCATTCAACAATAAAGTCCGGAAGTTCACACTTCTTAACGGCTAATTCCGATTCCCAAAGATAATCATTTCGTAAATTTACGAAATGCCAGATGATATTACTCACAAAACTGTTACAGCAGGAGGAACACAAACGTAAGTTTTATAATAATTTGTGGTCCAGCAAGCCAGCCAACGCCTTGTGATATTCTTTTTCCAGCTCCAGCAGCCGGTCTTCCGAAGCATAGAGAACCTTCAGGTATGCGAAATAGTTTATAACAGATATTTCTCCTGCCTCAAGGGCTTTGTCGGGGTACTTTGTGCCACCCCCTGATGAGATCAGCTCCCTGATCTCATAAAAACTTTTTTGCAATGCCATTGCATTGTAATATTCATTTTTTGTTTCCGATTTAAGTTTTTGTACCGTTGCATCCCGCAATGCAGCTGAATAATCAGCAGCAGCCGATGCCGATCTGACCCTGTTTGAATTGGCCCAGAGCGGAATACTCAGTCCGGCAACCGGGCCTGTGTACGCCGTACCGGCAACGATTTCCGATCCGTAACCAACCTGAAATGCAGGAAGAGCAGCGCTCCTGCTCAGACTGAATTCCTGAAGACTGATACTGTACTCAAGCTCAGGAATGAGAAAGGCCGGGTGATATTCTGATTTCGCGGTGATCAGAAGCTCAAGATCAGGCAGTGTATGAACAGGGTAATCAGCATATCTGATTTCGCCCGCATCCGATCCGCTCATGTAATTAAGTTTTTCCATGAGCATCTCCCGTTCCGATTCTCTCCTGTTGATTTCGAGGCTCACGACAGAAAGTTCGAGTAATATGTTGTTGTAATCCATTATGGTTGCCTCGCCGTTTTCCAGCATTTTTTCCCATGCCGACCGGAGCATTTCATATCCCTTTTTTCTTTCCAACAGTTTATCAAGAGCCTTTGTATTATAAATAAGGTCGAAGAGTGTAAGTTCAGCTTCGAGCAGCGTATTCATCCTCCCCAGGTTAAACTCCTGTTCTGCAAGAAGAATGGTGCTGTTGTTAATTTTCTTCTGAAGCAGGTATTTTGTCGGGAAATCGAAAGACTGTGATACCGACCAGGTCTTTTTATCACCCGCCGCATCACTGTTCCCCGGCATAAAACCGCCAGACACGAACGGATCCGATGGAGTATTCCCGGTACGGGCTTCAGCTCGTCTTGCTTCAAGGAGTTTTCTGTATGCGGTAATGCCGGGATTGTTTTCAGAAACCCTCTCCAGGAATTCCGTAATTGATTGTGCTGACAGCGGTCCCGAGATAAAAATGACCACTGCCAGTATGAATAGTTTCTTAATCATTTCTGTCTCTTTTTTCAATTAGATAATAGGCTGAAGGAATTATGAAAACATTCAGCAGTGTTGAGCTGAGCAGTCCTCCGAGAATCACGATGGCCATCGGGCTCTGTATCTCATTACCCGGCCTGTCTCCTCCAATGGCAAGGGGTATAAGGGCCAGCGCCGCTGTCAGGGCTGTCATCAGTATCGCGTTGAGCCTGTCAGTCGACCCGGAAATAATCCGTTCACGAAGAGTCCTCCCCTCCTGCTTGAGGTGAATATATCTTGAGATCAACAGTATGCCGTTCCTGGTAGCGATGCCGAAAAGTGTGATGAATCCGATAATTGAGGGTATACTCACAACATTGGACGAGAGCTTAATGGCAATTATCCCGCCAATAAGGGCCAGCGGAAGGTTCAGGAGCACAATCAGAGCCAGGGAACTGTTCTTAAACTCCTGGTAAAGGATCAAAAATATGACGAGAAGTGCGATCACCGATGTTGCCAACAGTCGTCTGGCGGCATTTTCTGCGCTTTCAAACTGTCCGCCGTACTCAATGTGGTAATTCCGGGGCAGCGTTACCTCTTCGTTTATCCTCTCCCTGATATCCCGAACCACACTGCCTACGTCGCGCCCGTCAGTATTGACCGAGATGACGATCCTCCGCTTTACATTCTCACGGTTGATTGAAGAGGGTCCCGATGAGGATTCTATATCGGCAACAGATGACAGTGGCACTTTCCTGCCGTCATGAGTATCGATGAGTGAGCTGCGGATACCTTCCATTGTGCCCCTGTATTCATCATCCAGCCTGACAACTATCGGGAACCGCCTCTCCTCTTCATAAACATCGGATACAGCCTGTCCCCCTATAGCATAGGTTATATAAGAGTTAAAGCTGTTCATGTCAATGCCGTAGTTTGCAAGCATCTCCCGGCGAGGTTTTATTTTCAGCTGCGGCGTTTCAATCAGTTGCTCCACGTTCAGGTCGCCTATTCCGGGAATATCTTCAATTTCAGATTTAATGAGGTTTGCCGTTGAGTAAAGATCGTTAAGATCATCTCCGAAAAGCTTGATGGCAATGTTAGCCTTGGTACCTGACAGCATCCTGTCCATCCTGTGGGTTATGGGCTGTCCGACTTCTATGCTTGCACCGGGTATTTGCCGGAGTCTCTCACGGACATCTGCAAAAAACTCCTCCCTGCTTCTGTCGGCAAGCACAAAGGGAACATCCAGTTCGGACATATTCTCACCGAAGAAATGCTCGGCCAGTTCGGCCCTCCCCGTCTTGCAGGCTACGGTGGTGACTTCGGGAATACCGAGCAATATTTCCTGTGCCCTGACGCCTATCCTGGCCGACTCCTCCAGCGATACGCCGGGAGTGAGTGATATGTTTACAGTCAGCGCCCCCTCATTGAAGTTTGGGAGAAAGGAACTTCCTGCTCTTGAAAGCATCAAAACGGATATCAGGAAGAGGGCTGCCGTCAGTCCTATCAGCCATCTGCTTCTGTTTAAGGTGAATTGAAGTGCCCTGCGGTAGATTCTGCCCAGATTCCTTTCAGTCCACGAGCCGTTCACTGCCCGCAGAAGTCGTTTTTCATCAGTGAGAAAATAACTGCTCAATACCGGCGTCAGAGTGACAGCAACAATAAGCGAGGCAAACAAAGATACAATGAAGGAAATCCCCAGCGGTCTCAGCATTCTTCCCTCAAGATCACCAAGGAAAAACAGCGGAACAAATGTAATGATGATAATAAGCGTGGCATTCCAGATTGACGATCTTACTTCAGATGATGCCCTGAAAACAACCCTTGTTGTTGGCTCCCTTTTTTCCGGAGGTAAAAGAACGTTTTTGCGCAGTTGCCTGTATATGTTCTCAACGTCAATGATCGCGTCATCAACCAATGACCCGATCGCTATGGCCATACCGCCAAGACTCATTGTATTAACCGTATAGCCAAGAGCTTTAAGGGTGATAACGGCCACAAGAAGCGACAGCGGCATTGCAAGAAGAGAGATGACGGTAGTCCTGACATTGAAGAGGAAAAGAAACAGAATGATTACCACGAATATTCCGCCTTCAAGCAGCGCCTTCAGCACATTCCTGACGGAGGTATTAATGAATTCTGCCTGGTTGTATATATCATCGTGAAAAGTGACCGATGAGCCTGCATTGGACTGTATGTCATTGATAACTGCACCAATATTGTCGGCCAGGGCCACGGTGTTTGCATCAGGCTGTCTTGTAACCGTCAACAGCACTGCACTTCTTCCGCGGTAAGATGCCGTTCCTATAGCAGGAGCACTGCCGATTTCAACTGAAGCGATGTCACCTATTCTGACAGGCGTGCTTCCCGACACTTTAATGACCGAATTAGCCAGATCGGAAAGCCGGTCGCTTCTCGCCATGCCTCTGACGATATACTTGTTGCCGTATTGATTGATGAATGACCCTGAAGTGTTGGTATTCAGCCCTTTGCTAGCCTCAACCAGTTCACTCATGGTTACTCCGAAGAAATCCATCTTTAGGGGATCTGCAAGGATCTGATATTCCTTTATATCCCCGCCAATCACATTTACCTGTGCCACTCCTCCGACTGCAAGCAGTCTGGGTGCCACGGTCCAGTCAGCCATCGTTCTGAGCTCCATGGGAGTCAGCGTATCCGATTCAAGTGCAATGATCATCATCTCACCCAGAAGTGATGTCTGCGGGGCAATGACCGGCTTTTCAATCCCTTCAGGCAGTTTGGCGTTTGCCTGGATAAGGCGTTCTGCCACTGTCTGCCGTGCTTTGTAGATATCCGTCCCCCAGTCGAATTCGACGAATACAATCGAAAAACCCATTGTTGACGTAGATCTTACACGCCTTATAGAAGTTGCTCCGTTGACTGCCGTTTCTATAGGGAATGAGACCAGTGTTTCAACCTCTTCCGGTGCCATACCGCTGGCCTCGGTCATTACTACAACAGTGGGGGCCGTCAGCTCGGGGAAGATATCGATCTCCATCCGGGTTGTGACTACAGTACCGGTTATGATCAGCAGAAGAGCTCCTATAACGATGCTCAGCCTGTTCCTTAAGGAAAAGTCAATTATTTTATCAAGCATTGTCAATCAGATTAATGGGTGTGACTGTGTGCCGGCGCAGAGGAAGACATCTGAGACAACTTGACCAGGTAAGTGTCTGAAGCAACTATACGTTCACCCTCAGTAAGCCCTGAAAGCACCAGGGTCTTTTCCCCGTCACTGTAGCCGGCGGTGATGTACCTCTTGCCAAAATCGCCATCTTCATGCTCCACAAACACGTAGAGTCTTCCGAACTCCTCCATAAGCGCACTGTCAGGGACCGTCAAGGCATCAGTTGTCTGTCTGCCGATGAGATAAACCTCAGCATATGTCCCCTCGATAAGCTCCGGGTCATAATCAATACTGAAGTAGACAGGGATTAAGAAAGAACTCTCACCCGTACTCTTGCCGTAGGATATCTTACGGCCGTTCATATCAACGGTTTTGAATATTTTGTCACTGTACCCAACCCGGAAATTGGCACTCACCACTGATGTAACGGTGGAGAGGTCATCGGGCCTGACATCAGCCCTGAGAACAAGCCTGCGCCCTGATATCACCGTTGCCAGAGGCTGACCTGCAGTGACCTTCTGACCCTCGGCAACATGAATGTCGCGAATGTAGCCATCAGCCGGCGCGATTATCCTGCTCCCACCCGTACTGTATGTGGCCGCAATATTATCATACTCGCTACGAATCTTTTCATACTCATTCCTCACCGTAAGGTAATGTTCTTCTGTTATTATCTTTTCGACAATAAGCTTTTCGGCCCTTTCAAAATTCATTCTGGCACGGTCCAGATCAGACTTGATCTGCCGGAATCTAAGATCCGTGTTATCATCTGCCAGCTGTTCGCCGGCAACGGTAAAGAGCGACTCTCCTCGCGCAACCTTCACTCCCGGAAGTAAAAAATCCTCACTGAACTTCACCAGTCCTGATGATTTGGAAGTGATCGTGACCAGATCCCGGTTATCGGCCATGATCCGGCCTCCGGTCTTCAAAACAAAAGAAAATGGTTGCCTCGTGATAGTCAGGATCTCAAAATGCGCAGTTTCATGATCATCCGCACCGGTGGCGAGAGTTGTATGGTCATATTCATCCCCGTCCGCACCGGTGGTGAGAGTCGCATGGTCATGTTCATCCCCGTCTGCACCGGTGGTGAGAGTCGCATGGTCATGTTCATCCTCATGGGCACCGGTGGTTACAGTCTCATGGTCATGTTCCTCATCTGATTTATGACCGGGATCAGACTTCGGGGCACATGCGGTGAATCCTGCCAGGAGCAGGACAAAAAACATATATAATATGGATTTCATTTGTCAGCATATTTAAAAATTCAGTAAAAAGATGGATTGAAGAGACCGCAGGTCGCGGATTATGCTGACGGTGGAGCGCGCAACGATACTGACCCCGGAGGGAGTTCCCTGTAAAAGAACTGATCAGTATTGACTACCGCTGATCCCTTCGTCCATGCGGGGGATATCAGGTCAGGGGCATCTGATGGTGGAGGAAGGTTATCCTGCGATAGCTGATGGAACAGCAGTCCGGAGATCCTGCAGACAGGCGTATCGTCACACTTATTCTGAAACTCATCGGAAGGCTCCTCCACGTCATGATTGCACACAGATGCATGCATATGTGTGTGCAGCAACAGATGACTGTGCTGCGCATGGTTATGTGGAATAATGCCGTGAGCAAATATTACCAGCCAACAGAGAAATAATAACCAGCTCTTTATCTTTCTTCCTTTACGCAAGTATCAATATATTCGGCAAATGTAATTACTTCTGATGTAACAGACCTGTCAAAAGAGTTAAAACTTTTTAAAGCCTGGCGCAGTGAGTGCATCCCGGTCCCTGGACTTTTTTGTCCGGGATGGTAATTAAATTAAAAGATTGATCCATACATAAGGCCTGATATTGTCGCCATAACAACAACCAGGGCAACGTATACTGCCGTTTTCTGATTTCCAATAATACCTCTGATAACCAACATATTAGGCAAAGAAAGCGAAGGCCCGGCAAGGAGCAGGGCCAGGGCAGGGCCCTTACCCATACCGGAGGCTATCAGTCCCTGAAGTATCGGCACTTCTGTGAGTGTGGCAAAGTACATGAAGGCACCTACTATTGATGCAAAGAAGTTTGAGAATACCGAGTTGCCGCCAACGAGTTTTGCGATCCATTCATTCGGTATAATCCCGGGGATACTCTGGCCGTCATGGGTCGACCCAAGGAGAAAACCGGCAATCACAACCCCGATTGCAAGGAGGGGCATTATCTGTTTGGCGAAACCCCATGTTGAGAGTGTCCACTCACGGTTCTCATCATCCTGCTTATCGAAGAGCGTAATAATGCTTAATGCTGCTATCCCCACAACCATGGGCACCAGTGGTCTCAGCTTCGCACTTTCAATGAAGGCGTTCGAAAGGAGCACCGAAATTACGGTTACTGCCGCTGCGGCCAGAACCCAGTGCCATTTGATCTTAAGGATCCTGATCAGTGACCACCCGAGCACCAGGCTGAAGAAACCGGTGATGTACCACTTATAGGACCAGATATAGTACCATGCACTTGAAGTATCGTCAGCAGCCGGGCTGCCCCAGTTTGCAAAGACCAGGATGATGACAAGGGTAAAGAAGTGCGTCATTGTCTGCCACATAGGCCTTTTCTCCGGCTCAGCAACTATGTTCATCTGATCCTCTCTTTTCTGCTGCTCTTCCTTACGATAGATCAGTGACATTATCACTCCTATCACCACGCTGAAAACCACGGCTCCTATGACTCGCGCAACACCCATCTCAAACCCCAGGATACGGGCCGTCAGAATGATTGCCAGGATATTGATTGCAGGGCCGGAATAGAGGAAGGCAATTGCCGGGCCGAGGCCGGCACCGCGCTTGTGGATGCTTGAAAACAGCGGGAGGATAGTACATGAGCAGACTGCCAGGATCGTACCGGAAACGGCAGCCACAGAATAGGCCAGCCACTTCTTCGCATTCGCACCAAAATATTTGATAACCGATCCCTGGCTGACAAATACCGAGATGACACCTGCAATAAAGAATGCCGGCAGGAGGCATAATATCACATGTTCCCGGGCATACCACCTGACCAGATCGAAAGTCGCAGCAATCGCCGTGTTGAAACGGGCGCTTTCAATCGGCATGAAGAACGCGAATACAAATACCACAATGATCCACAGAAGGATCTTCAGTTCTTTCCTGAGTTCCATTATTATTTTAAAGATTTTTATTTCGTAAAAACCCGAAATGCATTTTTAATTTTTTTTACAGGTAGGTTATTATAATGTAATAGATTCCTACGCCAATGAACAGTACCGCCACAACTCTTCTGAACCAGAGTTCAAATGTCCTGATCCTGCTGTACATCTTGCCTACGTTGCCAACCGCATAGGCCAGAAGCCATGCAAAGATGATCACAGGAATACCGGTTGCGATTGCAAAGATCAGGGGCAGATAGAGTCCGTCAGCACTGGCTACTGTCATAGGTATCAGCATTACGAAGTACAAAACTCCGCTGTAGGGGCAAAAGGCCATTGCAAACAGAATTCCAAGAAGCAGGGTGTTCAGATAACTCTTTCTGCCCCTCTCCCCTATCTTCTCCGTAAATGATCCCATGCCGCCCGGAAGCTTTAGTTTTATGATGTCGAGCATAAACAGACCTATCAGAATCAGAACCGGGCCCAGCAGTTTCTCTCCCCATCTCTGGAACCAGCCGGAGATATCCATCTGGCTGGCGCCAAAGAATATGATCAACGCAATACCGACATATGTTATGGCTCTTCCAAGGGTATAAACGAGTCCGTTGAGAAAAACCCTTCTCCGGTCAGTAAGATCACGGCTGATAAAACCTATTGCCGAAATATTGGTAGCCAGCGGGCATGGGCTGATGGCAGTCATCAGCCCAAGGATTGCCGCCGTGATAAACGAGTACTGTGAATTCTCAAGAAGCCTTTGAAGAAGTTCCATGCACTATTTAATCTCTTTCAGGAGAGGATCGATTGCCTTTTTGATCTCAGCCTTCCACCTGTCAAAGTTGTTGTTGGCATACATAAATCCGTCGGCTGTAAGGTCTTTCCTGAACTCCCCGCTCATGATGAGCAATGCCTGCCCTGTGACCTTTGCCTTTTCGGCAACGGGCTTGTTCTTTTCATCCTCAAGATTTAACGAGGCGAAGGTGATCGTGCCCTTATTGTATTCATCAGGATAAAGCGCCATTATGGCCTCACGGGTCTTGTTCTCAACTGCCATACAGGTTACGCATCTGCGTGAGAAGTGAAAATAAATTACTTCCACCTTGTCTGCTGCTGTTACGGCCGCATCAGAACTGACATCTGCTTTACCACCCGGCCTGAAAGCCAGGAAGGCAACGAGAGCCAGAACAACTATTGAAATCCAGATTACCTTTTTCATAAACCTGCAATTATTTAGTTGGTTAGTAGCTTCTTAAGTTCTTCTGCTGACGGTAACCGTCCCTTCAGAACAACCTTCTCATTGACCACAAGGGCCGGGGTTGTCATGACACCGTAGTTCATTATGGCTACAATGTCCTCTACCTTGGAGACCGTCGCCTCTATTCCATTCTGTTCAACCACTTCGTATGTCAGTTTCTCCAGGGTTTTGCATTTGGGGCACCCGGGCCCCAGGATTTTAATTTCCATATTGATTATTCTCCTTTCATTTCGTAAAACGCCGAAATACTATATTAAATTTTTTATCGCTTGAAAAATTTATTCAGTAACAATTTTGCCTCGTCCCAATTCTCCCTGTTGATGCAGTATTTAATATAGGGTGGGTTGATCTCGCCCTGTATCAGTCCCGCCTTCTTCAACTCCTTCAGATGTTCCGACAGGGTCGAACGGGCAATGGGCAGTTCCTCCGCCATATCACCGCTGTAACAGCATTTGTCGAGATTGTTTGCCAGAAAATCCATTACGAATACCCGCACCGGGTGAGACAGTGCTTTGGCATACCCCGCCAGCTTCTCCTGATCATCCGAATAATATTTTTTTCTGGCCTGTTTAGCTTCCATTTCATTTCGGGAAACGACGAAACAAAAATAGTGATTTTTTAATGCAAAGATTTATCAGGGCACAAATTTATTATCCGGGATGCTTGAAGCGTCATAATCCGGCAAATGTTGCACAGCATTCTGCATTGCAAATTCCGTCCGTGATGTTACATTTATGCAATGGAATTAACCTAAATCCTGACCTGCATGAAACAATTCCTGTTCCTTAAGCGCATCATCCCAATTGCCCTGCTGCTGCTGATCTTCATCTCGTGTGACAAACCCGGCGGAATCAGGGATGCCATAATGAACCACCCTGACAGTTTCTGGCATATCGACTTTAAGAATTATCCTTCAGGCAACAGTGCGCTGCCGATCGGGGTTTTCGACTCAGGGACCGGAGGACTGTCGGTTCTGGCTGATATAATTGACCATGAGGAGCTTGCGAGGGAATCTTATATATACTACGGCGATCTTGCCAATATGCCCTACGGAAGCTATGCCCTCGAGAACAACACGCCGCTTCTGATTGAACATATCATGAAAGATGTTCAGTTTCTCCTGGGCAATAAATACTACCGCTCAGGTGATGCGCGAAGGTATGAGACTGACAAGAGTCCTGTCAAGGCAATAGTTATTGCATGCAACACTGCAACCGCATATGGTCTCGACACCGTCAGGCAATTTCTGTCTCAGGCCGGATCAGACATCGGCGTCATTGGTGTGGTTGATGCGGGGGCATTGGGTGCTTTCGGAAATTTTTCCCCGGGAGAGAATGGCACAATCGCTGTAATGGCCACCGACGGAACGGTGAAGTCAGGAGCTTATCCCGCGAGCATCACCAGGGTTAACAAAGCCGACGGACAGGAAGAGAATATCATGGTATTCCAGCAGGCGGGCATAGGCATTGCTGAGGCCATAGATGAGAGCGCAGAGGCTATTGACAGGAGAGCCACCGCACCCCGTCCGGGTTACAGGGGACCCTCAGACACCTGCTCCGGTGAGATGAAGATAGATCTCCGGTTGTGGGACCGTTACGATTTCGACCTTGAAAACGGTGCGATGCTCTTTGAAGGTGACGCTGCAGCTCCGGAAAACATTCAGATCAACTCGGTGGAGAACTATATAGCCTTCCATGTTGTGAGCCTGATGGAAAAGATCAGGAACAGCCCTGACGCCCTGCCTCTTAACTCGGTAGTGCTGGCATGCACCCATTATCCCTTTTTCCTTGAGACATTCAGGGAGGAGTTTGAACGGCTGAGGAACCACCGTGAAAACGGCGAATATGTTTATCGATCACTGATAGCAGAGGACCTGATCCTGGTCAACCCGGCTTCGGTTGTCGCCGACCAGCTCTATGACCACCTGTCAGTCAAAGGCCTCCTCAGCAACTCCGAAAAAGCAGAGAGCGAATTCTACGTCAGCGTACCGAATATCCTGAACAGGAATGCGGTACTGCGTGATGACGGTTCATTCACCTATGAATACAAATATGGCCGCAAGGCAGGCGATTTGCAGGAATATGTCAAAGCGGTACCCTTCAGCCGCAGTTCAATACCGGCCGATATCCTGAGCCGACTGTCGTGGCAGATACCGGCAGTTTATAAAATGATGTCATCATTCAACAATCAAAATCCCAGAACTGAATACCTGGGTGATAACGAGCGTATTGTAACGGAATAAAATTTACTTTTACCGCATAAATATTTGCAGCATGAAAAAACTGTTCCTCTGCCTGGCGATTTTCTCGCTGTTTATCCCTCTCTCCGCACAGAACTTCTTCCGTGCAGAGTTCAGCAGGGAGAAAGATTATGTCATCCTGGTAAACCCAACCGTCGGTAACATCGGAGTTGTTGATTACCTTGTGAAAAACGGACTGCTTGATATTAATACCGACATTATAGATTTTGTGGGTGTCTGGCACTCCAGTCAGAAATACGATTTCTCCAAATCGGCAAAGTATATCGATTCCGTCGGCATGAAGGATTATCACCTTCACGAAGTCAAGGGACCGCTTACAGAGGATCTTCTTTACAGGGAGAACCCATGCAGTGACGACCTCCGTCTGATTTTCAAAAATTCCGTAGGAGTCCTCTTCTTTGGAGGAGAGGACATTCCTCCGTCAGTCTACGGTGAGGAAAACTGGTATTCCGAGACCGGTGACCCGGGGAGACATTTTTTTGAGGTAACCTTTCTGTTTCATCTTCTGGGAAGCACACGGAACACAACCTACACACCGTTGCTCACTGAAAAGCCTGACTACCTGGTAACAGGCTTCTGCCTGGGGATGCAGACAATGAACGTGGCTGCCGGTGGCACCCTGTACCAGGATATCCCTGCACAGATATACGGTAGCTACAGGCCGGAGACACATGTACTGATCGACCGTGACAACCAGCATCGGAACAACTGGCAGAAAGTGAAGGAAGGTCCTGACTACATGAGCAGCAGCATTCATCCGGTCAGGTTCACTGAGCACGGATTCTTCGGGAAAACCGTAAAGGTATCGCGAAGCATTCAGCCACTTGTTTACAGCCATCATCACCAGTCTGTAAAAAATGTGGCTCTCTGTTTTGATATTACCGCCCTCTCGATGGATGGCAAGGTGGTAGAGGGGATAGCCCATGTCAGGTATCCGAATGTCTTTGCGGTGCAGTTTCACCCCGAGGTGTCATCACTGTATGAAGACCGTGCAAAAGTTAAATTCGCCCCGGAAGACGAGCCGCAGACATATCATTCAATGCTGGGCAAAAAGAGCCTGAAGTTCCACAAAAGGTATTGGGGGCACATTTCTGACGTCATTAAGGATCTGGCGAGATAGTCAGTCTTCAGTCTTCAGCCTTCAGTCGGCAGTCAATCAATTAGTTACTGACTGCCGACTGCCGACTGCCGACTGCCGACTGCTGACTGCCGACTGCCCTACAACGCCTTTACCTCCGTAACCAGTGCCTGCAGTGTGCTCTTGGCATCACCGAAGAGCATTCGGGTCTTGTCGTTGAAAAAGAGCATGTTCTCTATGGCAGCGTAGCCCTTACCCATTCCCCGCTTCATGACGATGATGTTTCTGGCGTCACGTGCCCTTACGATGGGCATACCGAAGATCGGGCTCGAAGGATCATCCTCGGCGGCCGGGTTAACAACGTCATTGGCACCGATGACCACGATCACGTCGGTGTTGGGAAGGTCGGGATTGACCTCGTCGCTCTCAACCAGCTGTTCATAGGGAACATCGGCCTCAGCCATCAGTACGTTCATATGGCCGGGCATACGTCCTGCCACAGGGTGAATTGCATACTTCACCTCCACCCCTTTCTCATCCAGAAGCTTGTCCAGCTCATGGCATATATGCTGTGCCTGTGCCACTGCCAGTCCGTAGCCCGGCACTATCACCACCTTCTTTGAATAGCTTAGCAGCACGGCGGCGTCTGACACGGTTATCTCCTTTACGGTGCCACCCTCTGCTGCTGCGGCCGCTCCGCCGCCACCGAAGACACCGACGATGACATTGAGCAGTGAGCGGTTCATGGCGCGGCACATCAGTATTGTGAGTATGGTTCCTGCTGATCCGACAAGTATCCCGCCGGTAAGCATCGCCTGGTTACTGTAGAGGAATCCGCCCATAGCTGCCGCTACGCCGGTGAAGCTGTTGAGCAGCGATATCACCACCGGCATGTCAGCACCGCCGATGGGCATCACGAAGAGCACCCCGTAGGCAACAGCAACGGCAAAGAGAATCAGTATCAGGGGAGTCAGCTCCGAGGAGGCCTGTACGTCACGGGTCATTATGTAAGCAATAAAGGCGATTATAAAAACCAGGATCGTAACATTGACATATTTCATTGCCTTGACCCTCAGATCACCTATCCAGCCGTCAAGCTTACCAAAGGCGATCATGCTGCCGGACCATGAGACCGACCCAATCACCAGGCCCAGAAGTATAGCCAGGACATGACCGTTAGCCATGCCTGTTCGTGCAATAAGTTCGCTGCTGATGTGCGGGAACTCCATCATTGATATGAGGGCAGCGGCAGCGCCTCCCATACCGTTAAAGAAAGAGACCAGCTGAGGCATCGCTGTCATCTTCACCTTTACGGCTATGATCCATCCGATGGCGGTACCGATAATCATGGCGGCCAGGATCCATCCTATATTGCCAATCGGTGCCCCATCTTTCTGGTGGAACAGTATGGTGGCAGCAATGGCCAGGATCATGCCGATGGCAGCAATAATATTGCCCCTCCTTGCCGTGAGGGGATGACTGAGCATCTTCAATCCGAGGATGAAAAAGACAGAGGCAATTATATAGGTTATCTCAAGCACCGAGACACCTGCTGAAAACTGGGAAACATCATTCATAGTGCGACTATTTGCAGCGACCGGGATAAATCAGGGTTATTTTTTCTTTTTAAACATCTCAAGCATCCTGTCGGTGACGACAAAACCGCCAACAACGTTCAGCGTGCCGAGCACAACGGCGAGAAAACCGAGGATCATTGCCCCGGTGGTCTCTGCATGGCCCATGACAATAATAGCTCCGATAATTACGACCCCGTGGATGGCGTTTGCACCTGACATCAGCGGGGTGTGGAGTATTGCAGGCACATGGCTTATAACCTCTATGCCCAGGAATATTGAGAGAATCACCATGTAGATGATGCCCCTGTTCGCCATAAAAAATTCAAGAAATCCTTCCATTATGCAGTTTGTTTTATATCAAGCATCTGTTTTACCCTTGGACTGACATACTCTCCGCCGTGCACCGCCGTGGTACCGAAGATGACCTCGTCTGCCATATCCGGCACGATATTCCCCTCCCTGTCAACCATGATTTTGAGGAGATTGATTATGTTGTTGCCGAACATCCGGCTGGCATCGGACGGCATCTCCGAGGGATAGTTTGATTTTCCTATTATTGTGACCCCGTTGGCATTAACGGCAACGCCGTTTTCTGTAAGCTCACAGTTGCCACCTGACGAGGCTGCGAGGTCAATGATCACTGACCCCGGCTTCATTCTGGCCACTGTCTCCTTCAGGATCAGTACCGGGGCCCTTCTGCCGGGTATCTGTGCTGTGGCGATGATCACGTCAGCGGCGGCAGCGCGTTGCTGGATGAGCTCCTGCTGGCGCCGTTTGAATTCCTCCGTCTGTTCCACGGCATAGCCGCCGGCGGAAGCATCCTCAACCGCTCCCTCTACCTCGACAAATTTGCCACCCAGGCTCTTCACCTCCTCCTTCACAGCCGACCTTACATCAAAAACCTCAACCACAGCCCCCAGCTTACGGGCTATGGCTATAGCCTGGAGTCCGGCAACGCCGGCACCCAGTATCAGCATTCGCGCAGGCTTGATGGTTCCGGCGGCCGTCATGAACATCGGGAAAAACCGGGGCAGCAGGGAGGCAGCCTCCAGCACCGCCTTGTAACCTGATACCGTAGCCATTGAAGAGAGGATGTCCATCGACTGTGCCCTGGTGATCCTGGGCACAAGGTCAAGGGCAAGAAGGGTAACTTCCCTCTGCCTGATCTTTTCCAGCCACTCCCTGTTTTCAACCGGGTCAAGGATAGTACAGAGAATCTGTCCTGCCCTGAAGTTGCCGACATTCTCAGCCACCGGAGGATTGATGCACAGGAGGAGATCTGCTTTGGAGAGAATCTCATTCCTCGATGTGGGTGAGACGCCGGCAGCCTGGTATTCACTGTCCGGGGCAAATGCTCTCTCACCGGCTCCATGCTCAACCATAATTTCAAGTCCGAGCTTTTTCAATGCTGCCGCTTCACCGGGAAGGAGTGCGACCCTGTTTTCCTTCCCTGTCTCTTTAAGAATACCTGCGATCATATAGAGTTGGTTAGTTTGATTGTAGTGTGACTATTTCTTCAGCAACGAAGCAGCCTCAACGTCCAGCATCCACAACAGCTGACCCGAACCCGGCTTGACCCATGATGCCGGATACCTCTCGGACCCGGGCTTCTTTTCCACTATCTCCGAAACGATGGAGGCCTTGCCCTTGCCTGTAACTATATAGTATACTTTGGATGAGTTGTTGATAAGCCGTCCGGTGGCCGTGATCCTCCTGAGGCCGGTGCCGGGATGAACCGCCACATCGAAGAGACGTGCTGTAGCAAAGAGATCAGGCCTGTCAGGGAAGACCGATGCAGTGTGACCGTCATCTCCGACACCCAGCAGCATCAGGTCAAACTGCGGAGTCCCGTTGAAGAAGGGGATCATCGAGCTGACAAGTTCAGAATACTGTTTGGCTTCTGCATCCGGATCATCCTCTCCCCTGATCCTGAGAATATTGGCATCGGGGATAGGCACGTTCTGCAACAGGCTGTCATAAGCCATACGGAAGTTGCTCTCACTGTCGTCCGGGCCGACGCATCGCTCATCGCCCCAGAAAACCAGCATCTTACCCCAGCTTATCCTGTCAGCATAATTGTCCGAGATATATTTGAAGATAAACTCCGGCGTTGAACCGCCTGAGAGCGCAACGGTGTAGTAATGGTCGGGTTCAATCCTGTCAAGATCCTTGATCAGCATTGCAGCGAAACTTTGCGCCAGGGCTTCGCGGTCGGGGAACACTCTGACTGAGTATGACATGTTCTGCAACAATCAGGACATAAAACTAATTATAATTCACAATAAACACCATCTTCGGCAAGATTTTTACATGGGTATCTCCATGTAAGTTCGGGCTCCTCTATAAGGTCATCAGCCTTCTCCGGACCCCAGGTCCCCGCAGGATACCCGTAAACAGGAATTGAGTCGTCGTTTTTCCAGGCTTCAAGCACAGGGTCAAGGAACTTCCATGCAGCCAGCACGGCGTCTGACCTGGTATAGAGGGTGGAATCACCCTTCATGCAGTCGTACAGAAGTCTCTCATACGCTTCGGGTATCCTTTCGGCGGCAAGGTCAGAGTAGTGAAAGTCCATATTTACGTTCTTTACCTTGAACCCGGCACCGGGGATTTTCATGCCGAACTTTAACAGGATACCCTCATCAGGCTGTATCCTTATGATGAGCTGGTTACACCCATCGCAAAAGCTCTGACCCGAGAAGAGGTAGTGAGGTGTCGGCTTGAAGTGTATCACTGCCTCGGTGACACGTGTCGGCAGTCTCTTGCCTGTTCTTATATAAAAGGGCACCCCGCCCCACCTCCAGTTATCAATGTAAAATTTAAGTGCGGCAAATGTCTCAGTCATCGAGCCCGGGTCCACATTCACCTCTTCACGGTATCCCTTCAGCCATTCCCCCCTGACATGAGCCCCGGTATACTGTCCGCGTATGGCGTTCCTGTGAACCTCCTCACTGCTGATCGGCCTGAGCGACTCAAAAACCTTCACAAGTTCATTCCTGATTGAGGTTGAATCTATTGACGAGGGCGGCTCCATGGCAACGAAACCCGCCAGATGCAGCAGATGGTTCTGGACCATGTCACGCAAAGCACCGGAATCTTCATAGTAGGATCCCCTCATCTCAACACCCAGTGTCTCTGAGGAGGTGATCTCTACATGATGTACATAATTACGGTTCCACAGGGGTTCGAAGATGCCGTTTGAGAATCTTGTCACAAGGATATTCTGTACCGTCTCCTTGCCCAGGTAATGATCAATGCGGAATATCTGACTTTCGTTCCAAGTCTCAAGAAGAGTGCTGTTAAGTTTTTCCGCACTCCTGTAGTCGTAACCGAACGGCTTCTCAATGATCATCCTCTTCCAGCCGTCACCCTCATTGTTCAGACCCTGCAGGGCCAGATTGCGGGGTATCACACCGTACAGATCAGGAGGAACAGAGAGGTAAAAAAGTATGTTTCCGCCAAGGGTGAACTTTTGCCTTATCATATCAAGAAAATCAGGAAGCTTGTTGTAGTCACCGGCAACGGATGTATCAAAATCGATGTAATGAAATAAAGCAACAAACTCATCTGTGTTCGTTCCGGACTTTTCTTCCGTTACTGCGGCCAGGCTCTTTTTCACCTCCCCGCGATATGCCTCATCAGTAACCCCGGTCCTGCCCGTCGCCACCACCGCATACTTTTCAGGCATCAGATTCTCAACATGAAGAGCATACAACGCCGGCACGATCTTCCTCATAGCCAGGTCACCCCTGCCTCCGAAAATCACAATTATCAGATTGTCAGGCCTCTCCATTCATTTGTGTTTTATTTGCCAATTCACATCCTCTCCGGTAGCTGACCCCTGTTCGCCCGAATACCTGAAATTACAGGATTTTCAACCGCTTAGCACAGCCTGGTAACAGTAACAAATATAAAAAAAGCAGGAACGCAACCTACTCCCGAATCAAAAATGATCAGAAATTGCTGCTGATCTTTGTTGACATTCTATATGATTGAATATAATTTACTTACGTTCTGGGATTTTTAAGAGTGTTGTAATATTAAACACATGTATATATTTTACACATAGTTCTAACTTGTTTATTCTCTGTTATTTATATTAATCATTAATACTAATTGTATATTATTTCAACACTTACCGTCGGCCTGAAGATATCATATTACATTCTATATCCCTCATTATCATTTCATTATAATGTTTGGCATGCATATTGGACAGGCGTTATAGAATAGTGTAATACATCAACAATCAATGATATGAAAAGAATTATTCCTTTGACGATATGCCTGATTATGCTTCACTTCGGCATCATGGCCGGCCAGAAGAGCAAAAGTGAACCTGCTCAGAATCCTGTAAACCTGGTCAGCGTTGCAACTTCCCCGGAAACTGAGACCCTGACAAAGATGTGGGTCGAAGGATTTCGGGCAAAGTACCCCGATGCAGAGGTGACCGTTCTCCCGTCAGAGGAGTTTGCAGGCGCGGACATTATGTTCATCACCGGCAATTCATCGGGGAACGCCGAAAAGACAGCTGCGTGGAAAATAGTTGTCGGGCGCGATGTGATTGTTCCGGTTATGAGTGCAACGAATCCTTTCCTTTCCGGCATCACGGCAAGCGGAATCTCTCCCGGTAGGTTTGTCGGCATTCTGACTGCTGAGGGTACTCCCACCTGGGGTGAGCTGCTCAATAATGAGAACCCCTCCCCCGTCAACATTTTAATACCTGATGACATAGCAGTGGTCAGTGCTCTCTCAAGGTTCACTCAAACAGATCCGGCTCTTGTCGGAGCCACAACCTCGCTCTCCTCTGCAGATATTCCGGCTGCCCTCAACAGTAACCCGCAGTCAATAGCATTCTGCCGCCTGGCAGATATAACCGATCCGACAGGCCAGGGATTCGTTGATGGCATACAAATAATACCCGTGGATGTGAACAATAATGCAAGGTCGGACTATTTTGAACAGTTCTATGCCGATTACAACAGTTTCAGCAGAGGGGTCTATATTGGCAAGTATCCGAAAGCCCTGTGCAATAATATCTATGCTGCCTCAGCCGCAAATCCGGCCCCGGGAGCACCCTCCGATCTGATAAAATATGTACTGGTCGACGGACAGCCCATACTGGCAGGAACAGGCTTTACCGCCCTTGCCCGTGGGGAAGGCATGAACAGAAGGGATGCACTGGTTACTGACCAGGCAATGGTAATGGCTGGCAGAGACAGTCGTCCGATATTCAGGGCCTGGCTCTGGATCCTTGCTGTGATTGTGACAGTTACATCAGCAGCATACGCAATATACCGGTTAACCAGGTCAGGTGCAGAAGAGATCGTCTCACCCATGCAAAAGCCATCAGTGGCATTCAGCCTGAAGTCTTTGATCACACCTGCCGGAATATTGTTTGATAAAGGTCATACATGGGCCTTCATGGAAAAAGATGGCCTGGTGAGGATCGGCATTGACGACTTCCTGCAACATCTCACCGGGTCTGTAACCCGCCTGAGGATGAAGGACCCCGGAGAAAAGGTACGCAAGGGAGAGCATGTGGTGTCTGTGATTCAGAACGGCAAACAGCTTGATCTGAAATCTCCGGTAAGTGGCAGAATAGTCATGAGGAATGAGAGGCTGGCAGCAGATGCCGGGATAATGAACAGCTCACCGTATGATGAGGGCTGGATCTATGCCATCGAAGCTGACAACTGGGAGAAGGAATCACGCCTGATGGTCATAGCCGGAAAATATATCGATTACCTGAAAGAGGAATTTGCTCGAATAAGGGATTTTCTCTCAGTAATGCCAGGCACCGGCGATTTAAGATATGCTCATGTGGTTTTACAGGATGGAGGTGAGTTTAAGGATGGACTTCTTGAGGAATTCGGACCTGAGGTCTGGGAAGAGTTCCAGGTGAAGTTCCTCAGATAATACCTGTCGTGAGGTCAGTAATGGTCACCTGAAGATTTTTTTGTACATTGTAGAGGATTTATACACTCTTTGCAATTCCCCCTGGAAGTGAGGTGCATAACTGCAAAGAGATGTAACACCGCTAAAAACAACCGCAATGGCAACCACAGGTGACAACAGCCCCATTCGCAGATCATTGCTGACCCGCATAATCAGTTACTTCAGACTCAAATCAACGATCTACAGCAGGGTTGTAGGAATAATTGCATTCGCTGCCATTGTCCTTTTTCTTTCGTTCAATATAATCTTCAGGACGGTCTATGTTAATTATTTCAACACTGTGCTCAAACAGAACGGAAATAACATAGGTGCAATAGTGGAGGGGGCGCTGTACACATCAATGCTTGAGAACGACAAGAGCACGCTCCACGGAACACTCGATATCATCAACACCATGCCGGGCATTGACGATGTCAATCTCTATGACCAGAATGACAACCTGGCATATTCTTCCTTCACCTCTGAAACAGAATATCACAGTAATCCCGACTGTATTGCATGTCACTCCGATCTTAACGAGATGTTTGCCAAGAGAGAGAGGAGCTACATGATAATTGATGAGAAGAGCGATTGCAGCATGAATCCCAACCGGCCGGGGCAGAGGCACCTGCTTATAAGGAGGCCGATCCTGAATGAGATGTCATGCTACACTGCATCATGCCACGCACACAGTGAAACCGATGAGGTGCTCGGCTCACTGATTATCAGGATGCCTCTCAAGGATCTCGACAATGCCCTGCAGAAATCCTCTGTTGAGTTTCTCCTCATGGCACTGATAATTACAGCCATCATTGTCCTGATGTTAATTCTCTTTACCAGAAAGAAGATCAAAGATCCGCTGAACAGACTCATTACGGCGAGTGAAGCAGTTTCAGCCGGGAAACTGAAGACCAGGCTGGATATAAGGCCTGACCTGCTTGACGACATGAAGATGGTCTCACTGGCATTCAATAACATGCTCGACAACATTGACAACGCAACTGAGGAGCTGGAGAACTGGTCAAAACAACTTGAGTACAAGGTTCAGAAAAAGTCCGAAGAGCTTTCGGAAGCGCAAAATGAACTGATTAATGTAGAAAGGATAGCCTCCCTCGGTAAGCTCTCGGCATCAGTGGCACACGAAATCAACAACCCATTGTCGGGGATACTTATTTATACAAAACTGGTTTACAAGCAGCTTGACGGTCAGGATATTGACCCCGAAAAGAAGGATAACATGCTCCGGAAGCTCAAGCTCATTGAGACCGAGACCAAACGCTGCGGTGATATAGTCAAGGGGCTTCTCGATTTCTCGCAGAAAGACCAGGATGACTTCGAGGAGAGGCACCTGAATGAGATAGTCCAGGACACACATGATCTGATGATGCATCACATAAAGATCGCCAACATCACCTTCCTGACAGATCTGTCAGCCCGTTCTGACCTCATCTACTGCAGTCCCAACCAGGTAAAACAGGCATGCATCGCCCTGCTGGTAAACGCCTCCGAAGCGGTGACCGATAACGGTGAAATTGTTCTCCGGACACTAAACAGTGATAGTGATACTGTAAGACTTGAGATATCGGATAACGGTTCGGGCATAGCTCCGGAAGATATCTCCCACATTTTCGAACCTTTCTTTTCGACAAAGCGGGATGCCAGGGGTATCGGGCTGGGACTTCCAATCGTTCACGGGATAGTGCAGAATCATGGCGGTAAGATAGAAGTGGATTCCGTGGTAGGCAGAGGAACCACAATATCACTGGTTTTTCCTATAAAAAACGTGTAAGACGGATGATATGGCAGAAAAGATTTCCATTCTGATTGTTGACGATGAAGAATCCGTCAGGGATTCATTGCTGAACTGGTTCATTGAGGACGGGTACAGCGTAGAGTGTGCCGAGAACGCAAAGAAAGCGCTTCAGCTGCTTGAGGTCAGGGATTTTGATATCATCCTTGCGGACATAAAGATGCCGGGCATGGACGGGATGGAGATGCATCGGCGTATCAAAGCCCTGAACAGGGATTCCATCGTCATCATCATGACTGCATTTGCATCGGTTGACACTGCTGTGCAGGCGCTTAAAGACGGTGCTTTTGATTATGTCACCAAGCCTTTTGATCCTGATGACCTGTCGCACCTTATCCGAAATGCTGCGGCACAGATAGCTCTCCGAGGGGAAAATGAGGCCCTGAAAAACAGAGTCACCAACCTTGAAGCCATAGATGATTTTATCGGTCAGAGTGATGCAATCCGAAAAGTGCTTGATCAGATTGAGAGTGTGGCCCAGTCAAATTCCTCGGTAATTATCACAGGTGAGAGCGGTACTGGCAAGGAGCTGGTTGCAAGAGCGATTCATTCGAACTCTGCGCGCAGGTACTTCCCCCTCATCACGGTTCATTGCGGCGCCCTGACCGAGAGCCTCCTCGAAAGTGAGCTCTTCGGCCATGAGAAAGGCGCCTTCACCGGAGCCACATTCAACCGCAAAGGCAGATTCGAAATGGCAGACGGCGGCACTATCTTCCTTGATGAGATAGCCACCATCTCACCCAAGATGCAGATCGAGCTGCTGAGAGTCCTTGAAACCAAAAGCTTCGTACGAGTGGGAGGCAACAGGGAGATCACATCTGATTTCAGAGTCATATGCGCTACTAACAGGGACCTGAAAGGGATGGTAGAAAACGGCAACTTCCGCGAGGATCTCTTCTACAGGCTTAATGTCGTCAATATCACCATCCCTCCATTGCGTGAAAGAACTGAAGATATACCGCTGCTTGTCAGTCACTTCATTAAGAAATACTGCACCTCCATGAGCCGTGACCTGATAACAATTGATCCGGCAGCCATTAAACACCTGGAACAGTTCGAGTTCCCCGGGAATGTACGGGAACTGGAGAATATGATCGAACGCGCGATAGTTATCGGTAACGGAAAGGAGATAAAGCTGAAAGACCTTCCGATGGGAAAGGAAGCTATCAGCAGCTCTGTTGAAAGCCTCGAAGAGCTTGAGAAGAGACACATTGAGGAGATACTGATAAAGTACGGCTGGAATGTGTCCCGCTCTGCCAGGGCACTGAATGTTGACAGAGTAACTCTTTACAACAAAATCAGGAAGTATGGTCTGAAGCAGAAAGATTAGCCATCAACGATTCTTGCTCATTGAAAGAGAAAAAAATAATATTGCTTTCTAACGGCCCTTTTGAAAAGGAGTTTCTGAGAAGTATCGCACTGGCAGTTGAATCTGAGTTCAGGTACCAGGTCAGTACCGAGGAGTGTCACCTGGATCTCAACCCCTACTACAATCCGGCAAGGCGGCAATATGACGGTAATAAGCTCCTTCATCATCTTAACGGGTGCACCCATAACATATATGACAGGCTGATATGTCTCTTCAGGATTGACCTCTACATTCCCATTCTCACTTACATATTCGGCCAGGCCGTCCTGGGTCAAAAGACCGCAATTGCTTCAATATATCGCCTGAGGAACGAGCTTTACGGTATGAATAAGAATGAAGATATTCTTCTTGCCCGGGCCATCAAGGAGGTGATACATGAGCTGGGCCACACATTCGGACTTCTGCACTGTCATGCACCTGAATGCGTCATGCGTTCAAGCACTTACGTCGAAGACATTGACCAGAAGAGCAGCAGTCTTTGCAACAGGTGCCGGACATTGTTTGAGGAGGGGCAGAAATGAAAGAGGGTGTCTTTCTGAATTACAAGACACCCCCGGCTTATTACCTTATGTGAGTTTTATTTGGCTCTGAAACCGAACATTATTGCCACGCAGCCGCTGGCGGGAAGTTCATCCTTGATACCGAATGTAGTCACCTTGATCATTATCTTCAGCTGCTGGCTGGCCTCCAGCTTGAAATCCCAGACATTGGTCAGCCCCCCCTCCGTGTTTGAGTAGAGCACCTTGCCGGTGGCATCAAGAACCGTGAACTCGATGGGCGGAAGTCCGTCGGCACCGCAGATCACAAGCCGGTAATCGAGATCAGAGTAGAAAGTCTTGTAGAGCTCAGCCTCCTCCCCTTCCACCAGCACTGCTGCATGATAGTTGCCGTCATGAAGATATGCGCCCAGCTCCTTCTTACACAGCGACTTGGCAAATCCCTTGCACTGTGCGGCTGTTTCTCCTCCCCCGATAAGTGAGAGGAGTACTGTCAGAACAATTGTTTGTATAATCTGTTTCATCGGACCCTATTTTACGTATGCGTTTCTGATCTCTCCAACCTTCTCCTTGATAGCCGTGAACACTTCCGGTTTCATCTCTGAAATTGCCGACCCGGAAATCTCAGTCACTCCGGTAGCCTTATCCAACTGTGCTGATGAGGGTGCCGACGAACGTTCGACCCTGTCAAAAATGAGCTTAAGTTCCCTTATGGGGCCGATCAGTTCCTGAATTGCACTGTTGTCATTGTAGGTCTCGAGGAGACGGATCATGTCATCAACTGACATCTTCTGGTCAGCGATAGTGCCTACCAGCTTATTGCCCCTGTAGTTCTTCATATCAACCATGTTGGTAGAGATATATAGCCCTTCAATGAAGCCTCCCGCGATGATTGTGGCAGCAACAGCGTGCTGTTCGTCATCCTCCAGGTAGGCCTGTGAGTTGAGGAAGGTTTCTGACACTATCTCCATAATTACATCCCGGTTGTTGATATTCTGCTCCAGCCGCTCAATTGTTGTTTCATCTATTGCATCCAGTATCCCCAGCCCCGTTGCCATATTCTCGGCTGCCTCCATATAGTTGACAAGGAGTGAGGTCTCGTCGTACATACTCGCAAAACTGAGATCACAGACAAAAATCCCAAGGTTCAGAGCCATACTCTTGCTGGTGGTATAATTGCTCCTGTTCTCTACGGGATTAAGCAGTGTGGCATCAAAACTGGCACCTGCCTCCTTGATCAGCTGTGCTACCTCCAGAGGAGTGGGAAGAGCATTGAAAACCTTCTCTGCGGTCTTTATCTGCTCCATGGTCTGCTCATCAGCACTGACAGCCTCCGTGGTCACCTTCGAAGTGTCTCCTTTTGTCTTTCCCTTGCATGATGTGCCGACCAGACAGATCGAGAGAGCTGTCACTCCCAGGATAAGTGGCAGAATTTTAAGATTACTGTTCATAATGATCTTGTTTTTAGAGTTCACAGGCTTACACCCGACCAAATTACACTTATTTTTTTTATAATCAAATGTGCCCTTAAGTTATTATTACACATAAATTTGTTCAAAATTAACCATAATGATTAAGTCTGAAAAGAAACTTGCCGAGCTCCGCAGAATACTCAGTAACGGAAAGTATAACGAGATAAATGACCGGATTAGTATGCTGAGGGCAGAAGAACCTTTTGAGGGGGCGATCATGCTTCTGGCCCGATTCTACGATGAGACCGACAGGGAGGAGATAAAATCTGCAATTGCGGCATTTTTCAATGACATGAAGGAAAGATCGGGACGCCCTGAGGTCATCGGATCTCTTGACAGTGTAAAGAAGCCGGAAACAAAGGCTATGCTGGCATCTTCATGCTGGCAGTCGGGACTCGACTACTCGGAATATGCCGTGGAATTGGGCGAAGCTTTCATGTGGGGAGATTATATGACCTCCCTCGAGTGCTTTACCGTTTTGGAAAACTGTTCAGAGACAATCAGTGCTGACCACAAAGCGGGGATCATAGCCCGTCTTGACAGTACAATGACACAATATGATACTCCATTGCAGAAACTGGCGGCAGAACTGATGGCAATACTAAAACAGTAGCTTCCTGCTAAATGTAGGAGCTGTAATGCTTCATGAACTGGGATCTCTCAAAGAGAGCCGGATTGCCAATATTCCGGTAGTTAAGCCTCCCCCTGAAGTCGTCGATGGTCTTGAACTCCTTGTCATCCATCCACTTATGGATTGCATCGTTAATCTCTGTTATCACCCTGAAACCCCTCCTGTAAAGTGCAGAACAGACCTGTACCGTGGTGGCCCCGGCCAGGAGGTATTTGATGGCATCTTCCCCTGTATAGACTCCGGTTGTGGCTGAAATGTCAATCTTGACATCCTGTGCACTGACCATTCCTACCCACCGCAGAACATAACGTTGTTCAACAGGATTGGAGAGCACGGAGGCAGGAACCACCTCCATGGTGTTTATATCAAAATCAGGTTCATAGAACCTGTTGAACATTACAATGCCCGAGGCTCCGTGGTTATGTATCTGCCATGCGAAATTGAGCAGGTTGGAGAAGCGCAGGCCTATCTTTACAGTCACTGGAATCTTCAGCTTTTTCGTGAGGCTGTCTATGATCCTGAAGTATAGAGCTTCAGAATCAGAAGCCTTCTGGTTTCGGTCCACAGGAATGAAGAAAATGTTCACCTCCAGTGCGCTGGCACCGGCTTTTTCTATCTCAACGGCAAAATCTGTCCACCCTTTTGAGGAAAAGCAGTTGATGCTGGCTATCACCGGTATCTGAACGCTGTTGCGGGCGTTTCTGATCAGATCAAGATAGGTTTCAACGCTGTTGGTCCGGGTATAGTACTGCAGGTAATCGTCAGCCTCGGGATATGACCCTTCTGAGGACATCGAATGAGCCAGGGAGACTATCTGCTCCTCAAACAGTGATTTGAGGACGACAGCCCCGGCACCCGCTGCCTCAGCTTCCTTTATTGAATCAACCTTGGATGTGAAATTCGAACTCCCGGCTATGACAGGACTCTTAAGATTGAGTCCCATGTAACGTGTACTGATTGTGCTCATTTTATTTGATAATTCGTTCTCCAAATATAAGTGTTCCTACCCTGATCATGGTGCTCCCCTCCTCAACGGCGAGGGGCCAGTCGCCTGTCATTCCCATTGATATCTCCCTGAAGAAATCCCTGTCGCTGAAGTGCCTGTCGCGTATGTTTCTGAAGATCAGCGACAGCATCCGGAATTCTCTCCTCACCTGTTCAATATCATCAGTGAAGGTTGCCATTCCCATGACACCGCATATCCGTATGGCACGCAGCGATGCTGCAACCTCCTTCCAGTCGGTGCTGTCGGCCTCCTCAATGCCGAAACCCTGTTTTGTCTCCTCGGAGGCAATGTGGAACTGCAGCAGGCAATCGATCTGCTTATCCTGTCTGACCGCTTCGTCATCAATCTTTGCCAGCAGCTTCAGCGAATCCACGGACTCAATCATTGAGGCCATGGCTACCGCCTGCTTCACCTTGTTTGACTGCAGGTGCCCAATGAGATGCCATATAACATCATCAGGAAGCAGATCTTTTTTGGCTCCAAGCTCCTGTACACGGTTCTCGCCGAAGATCCTCAGTCCTGCCATGTAGGCTTCCATGGCCTCCCCGGCAGTGCGGGTTTTGGTTACTGCAACGACCTTCACCTCCGGGGGAAGCTCCCTCAGCAGATTTTCAATATTCGTTGCAATTGTATCCATAATGCCTGACGAACCCCGTCAGTCAAGTTTATGAATGACCAGCCCGCTTCTCAGCTTGGGCTCGAACCAGGTTGTCTTGGGTGGCATTATATTACCGGTGTCGGCGATGGTTATCAGCTGCTTCATTGATACCGGATAGAGGGCAAATGCCACCTTCATCTCACCACTGTCAACCCTGCGCTTCAGTTCACCCATGCCTCTTATCCCGCCGATAAAATCTATACGTTTCGATCTTCTGAGATCCTGGATGTCAAGCAGCGGAACAAGCACCTGCTCTGTAAGAATCGTTACGTCAAGAACGCCTATGGGGTCGGAATCGTCGTAGGTGCCCTTCATGGCAGTAAGGCTGTACCACTGTCCGTCAAGGTACATCCCGAAGTTGTGCAGCCTGCCGGGACGGTATGTTTTGGTACCCTTCGGTGTAACTGTGAAGGACTCCTTCAGTTTCTCAAGGAGCTGTTCCGGAGTCATGCCGTTCAGATCCTTCACCACCCTGTTGTAGTCGAGGATCTTAAGCTGATTATCCGGGAAGTGCACCGCAAGAAAGAAGTTGTACTCCTCGTCCCCCCGGTGTGCCGGGTTTCGTTCCCTCTTCTCCTTGCCGACCAGTGCGGCAGCAGCTGTCCTGTGATGCCCGTCGGCCACATACATGAAAGGCACCTTTTCGGCAAAGATCCTTTCAATTGAGGCATTGGTCTTCTTATCCCGCACAACCCAGAAGTGATGACCTATTCTGTCTTCAGCCACAAAATCGTATTCCGGCTTTTCCTTGCTGACGATCCGTTCCACAATGGCATCGAGCTCCCTGACAGCAGGGTATGCAAAGAATACAGGCTCAATGTTGGCATTGTTGGACCGCACATGAACCATACGGTCTTCCTCCTTGTCAGGCCTGGTCAGCTCATGCTTTTTGATTACACCAGAGAGATAGTCATCCACCGATGCAGCACCCACAATGCCGTACTGCGTGCGTCCCTTCATTGTCTGGGCATAGATATAAAAATGGGGCGACTTATCCTGCACGAGCCATCCTCTCTCCTGCCATGCGGTGAAGTTCTCAAAAGCCTTCCGGTAGACCTCCTCCGAATGGACATCAGTGCCCTCGGGCAGATCTATCTCTGACTTGGTGATGTGCAGAAGAGATTTCTCCTTTCCCCGGGCCATGACGGCAGCCTCTGCCGGGTTCATGACATCATAGGGCAGGCAGGCGATCTCCGCTGCCAGGCTGGCCGGCGGACGGAGTCCCCGGAACGGTTTAACAAAAGCCATATCTGATAATTAACAGTTTTCTATTTGGGTTTGTTTACTCTGCAGGTTTCGTCTCCGGTAGCAAAGAAAGCTACTATCTGTCTTGCGGCGGCGACGCCGGCGTTGATATTTGCCTCTTCCGTCTGTGCACCCATCTTCTTCGGTGTAAAGAAATAGCGTCCGGCAAACTTCTCGGCAAAGAGAGAGGCGTTGTCAGGCGCGACATCGGAAAGATACTTAATGTCACTCCTCTTCTCCATCATTGCTGCGAGCTCAGCCTCATTGATGACCTCCTTGCGGGCAGTATTCACCAGCACCCCGCCGGCCGGCATCAGTGAGATCAGTTTTTCGCCGATGGAGCCCCTGGTCTTCTCGTTGGCCGGTATATGAAGTGAGACGTACTGACATGTGGAGTAGAGTTCCTCGATCGTGTCAACGGGTGTCACACCTGCATCACGTATTGCCTTGTGATCTACAAACGGATCGTATGCGTAGATCTCCATTCCGAAGCCGGCAGCTATCCTGGCCATGCATCTGCCCACATAACCAAAGGCATGAAGCCCGAGACTCTTGCCCATGAGCTCTGACCCCGTCTTGCCGTTAAAGCCTCCGCGGGCAGAATAGAGCATCATGCCAAAAGCCAGCTCGGCGACAGCGTTGGAGTTCTGGCCGGGGGTGTTCATGGCCACGACACCGGAGGCAGTGCATCCGTTCAGATCAAGATTATCATAACCGGCTCCGGCCCTGACAACTATCCTGAGTTTAGGGGCGGAAGCCAGAAGGGCGGCATCGACAATATCGGAACGCACTATCATTGCATCTGCATCGGCAACAGCTGCGCGGAGCTCCTCCGGAGCGGTATATTTCTCCAGGAGAGCGAGAGTGTGCCCGCCCTTCTCAGCCACATCGCGTATCTGCGAGACGGCCTGGGGAGCAAACGGTTTTTCTGTGGCTACCAGTATTTTCATGATGCTGCGGTTTAGTATTTGTTTTCAAACTCTTTCATGCAGTCAACCAGGGCTTTTACACTCTCAACAGGCAACGCGTTGTAGAGTGAAGCGCGGAACCCGCCCACGGACCGGTGACCGGCAATCCCGATCATGCCTTTTGATTTGGCAAACTCGGCAAAATCCTTCTCCAGCCCGGTATAGCTTTCTGACATGACAAAGCATGCGTTCATCAGCGATCTGTCATTGTGGTCGGGAACGGTAGCCTTAAAGAGCTTATTGCGCTCTATCTCATCATACAGCAGTGCTGCCTTCTCCCTGTTGATCTTATGCATGGCACTGAGACCACCTTTCTGCTTCAGCCATTCCAGGGTCTTCAGGGCAGCAAAGACAACCATTACAGGGGGAGTGTTGAACATAGACTCCTTATCAATGTGGGTCTTGTAATTGAGCATGGTTGGAATCGGGCGGGTGACCCTGCCCAGGACAGAGTCCTTAATGATGACAAAGGTGACCCCTGCCGGAGCAAGATTCTTCTGGGCACCGCCATAGATGACCGAATATTTTGAGACATCAACCGGACGGCTGAAGATATCCGACGACATGTCAGCCACAAGGGGTATTGAGACATCAGGGTCTTCCTTCATCTCAGTACCGTAAATGGTATTGTTGGTTGTGATATGAAAATAATCGGCATCAGAGGGTACCGTGTATCCTTTGGGGATATAGTTGAAGTTTTTGTCTTTCGATGAAGCCACCTCAACAACCTCCCCGAACAGCTTAGCCTCTTTAAGTGCCTTGCCGGCCCATTCGCCTGTGTTCAGGTAGGCGGATTTCTTCTCCATGAGGTTCATAGGCAACATTGCAAACTGAAGGCTTGCCCCTCCGCCGAGGAATATCACGGAATAACCCTCAGGAACATCCAGCAGTTCCCTGACATGATTCACCGCACTGTCCATCACTGCCACAAATTCCTTGCTGCGATGTGAGATCTCCATTATTGAGAGGCCGGTTCCTGCAAAATCCCTGATCGCTTCTATCACCTTCTCATTGGTATACTGAGGCATGATAGAAGGGCCTGCATAAAAGTTGTGTTTTTTCATCTTCGATAATTTTATATTGTTACTCTGTTAATTCTGTTCTGCCGGTGACCGTTACGAGGTGCCGTCAGCGAGACACTCATTTCGTGTCACATTGCCACAAGCTTTCCGTCGCGCAGGACCGGTATCTTTTCCGTTACATCAAATGTATGACAAAATTCAAGACAGTCATCCAGCCCCTTGTCCCTGAGCCTTGATCTCTGTGCTGCCTTCTCCATGTATCCCAACAGATCATCTTTTGCCACTTTCCACAGGTCAGTGGCAGCATGCACCGAATCACAGATTGTCCTGAACCCGCCTCCCCGAAGCAGCCTGTCAGCAATGGCTCCCGCGCATAGTGTATCCTCAATGTTGAAGCGGTTCTTCCACCCGGCGCAGACGATGATCACCTTTCGCTCCTGTGCTTCCAGCCAGTTGCACAGCGACGAGAAGTTGAGGTATGACCCTATCACCACCTCATGACACTCAGAGGCCCTGTTCATGATTCCGGTGCCGTTGGTTGTGCTGTAAACGACACTCCTCCCCTGCACCTTCTCAGCTGTGAAGTTGAAGGGCGAGTTGCCGAAGTCGGCGAAGCTGAGCACAAAACCGTCACGCTCAGCGGCAAGAAGATGCCCCTTTCCCTTCATCTCCCGCGCTTCCTCAACCGTCGATACGGGAATGATCTCCTTCACGCCGTTGGCAAAGGCATTGCATATTGAGCTGGTGGCACGCAGCACATCAACAATCACTATTATGGCCTCGCGATCAGCGTGCGCGCTGAAGATCGCAGGAGTAAAGCATATTTCAAGCCACTTCTGTGTCATTTCCGGATGAGAGCAACGGATGTTACTGTTTCTTATAGAATGGCAGGGTTACAACCTTTGCCTTAAGGTCCTTTCCCCTGACGCGTATAAATATCTCTGTGTCAGTTTTCCAGAAGTTACGGTTCAGGTATGCCATCCCTATACCCTGTTTCAGCATCGGTGACATTGTCCCTGAGGTGACCTCTCCTATGTTGTTACCTTCAGCATCAACAACCTCATAATGCTGTCTGGGGATACCCTTGTCGACCATCACAAAACCCTTCAGGCGCCGTCCCGTGCCCTCCTCCTTGTGTCTGAGCAGCAACTCCCTGTCAATAAAGTCCTTGCCGGGCACGAATTTCGTGATCCAGCCCAGGCCTGCCTCAATGGGTGAAGTGGTATCATTTATATCATTGCCGTAGAGACAGAAGCCCATCTCAAGGCGCAGTGTGTCCCTGGCACCCAGGCCCACCGGCCTGATGCCAAACTCTTCTCCCGCCTTGAAGACCGCCTCCCAGAGACGGGGGGCATCCTCATTCCTGATGTATATCTCACATCCGCCCGCACCTGTATATCCTGTGGTGGAGAAGATAACCTTCTCAATCCCGGCAAATGTAAGCACCTTAAAGGTATAGTAATCCATGTCCGTCACTGACTCCTCCGTCAGCTTCTGCATAGCCTGCAGGGCCAGCGGACCCTGTATTGCCAGCTGGGCAGTCCATTCGGAAGCATTGTGCAGATCCTTGCCCGGACCGGCTTCAATGCCGAAACGCCCGGCATGGCTGACACACCATTCCCAGTCCTTCTCAATGTTTGCCGCATTGACCACGAGCAGATACTTCTCCGCACTGAAGCGATAGATGAGAAGATCGTCAACGATACCTCCCCTGCCGTTGGGGAAACATGTATACTGCACCTTGCCGTCAGTCAGGGCCGACACATCATTTGTGGTGATGTATTGCAGGAAATCAAGCGCCCGCGGTCCGTTTACCCAGAACTCACCCATGTGCGAGACATCAAAGACACCCACTTTCTCCCTCACGGTAACATGCTCCTCAGTGATCCCCGCATACTCCACGGGCATATTGTAACCGGCAAAAGGAATGATTCTGGCACCCAGGGCCTCATGGTACTTAAGAAACGGAGTATTTTTCATGACAAAACTTTTAGTATCTTAAGCAAAAGTATCATTTTTAACCAGAATAATAGATGCGATAAATCATGTTTGACAGGGCTCTTTTAGAGACTCCTGAGAGGCTGAAGGTTACATTATTTCTATATTTGTATCCGGAACCAAAGTTGCTGAAAATGGAATATACCATATTCAATCCCGAATACCTGATCAACGTCACCGGAGGAGACCCTGCCACGATGGAGGAGATAGCCGGCATCTTCATGAGCCAGATCCCGGAGTTTGTGGCGGAGATGAATGAGCTGCTCGAAAATGAAAAATACTATGAGCTGGGGCTGCTTGCACACAAGGCTAAAGGCTCAGTATCAGTGATGGGCATGGAGGATACCTCCAAAATGCTCAAGGAGTTTGAGCTGCTGGCCAAGGCCGGTGAACAGAAGGAACGCTACGGGGAGTTCATACAGAAGTTCCGGGATGATGCCTCAACGGTGACGGCAGAGATCAACGACTATCTTTCCAGGTCAAAGTAGTTTCCAATGGTGACCTCAGAAAAAATTGACGGCATTGAGGTGATCAGCTTCACAACTGACAGGATCAATGCCCTGAATATTGACGCCATCAGGCCTGGAATATTAAAGCTTTTTGAGACACCCTACACAAAGGTTGTCCTGGACCTTGACGGTGTCAACTACCTCGACAGTACCGCTTTTGCCATGATACTTCACCTGCTGAGGGTCTCACACTCCAACTACTGCTCCATCAGGCTCTGCGGCCTGTCAGAGTCAGCCAGGGAGCTCTTTGAGCTCCTTCAGCTTCACAAAGCCCTTGACATACACACTGACCGCGAGAGCTGCCTTGAGAGTTACCGTAACGGACCCTCGTACTAACCGTTGGTGATAACCAGGTTACCCCCCTGAATATCTATCCTTACCGTCTTCTCCCTGTCAACCTCGCCGGCAATTATTGCCTTTGAGAGCTCATTAACTATCTCCTTCTGTATCAGTCTCTTCACCGGCCGTGCCCCGAAGAGGGGATCAAACCCTTTGTCGGCAAGCCACTCTACCGCCCTCTCCGTCAGCTCACTCCTGATGCCCTTCTCCTCAAGCATCCGGGCCACTCTTCCGAACTGCAGCCTTACTATCTCGCGTATCTGTTCCACAGTCAGAGGCCTGAACATGACGATCTCGTCCACACGGTTGACAAACTCGGGTCTCAGGGTGTTCCTGAGAAGCTGTACCATCTCATTCTTCAGTTTATCAGCCTTATCCTCACTGAGCTCGCCGTTGCTCTCGCCGATGCTCTCGCGTATAAGCGAAGAGCCGAGGTTGGAGGTCATTATGACAATTGTGTTACGGAAATTGACAGTACGCCCCTTGTTGTCCGTAAGCCTCCCGTCGTCCAGTACCTGGAGCAGGATATTGAATACATCGGGATGCGCCTTCTCAATCTCATCGAGGAGAACCACGGAATAGGGCTTGTGCCTTATTGCCTCTGTCAGCTGCCCTCCCTCGTCATAACCCACATACCCGGGAGGTGCTCCCACAAGCCTGGAGACACTGTGTCTCTCCTGGTATTCGGTCATGTCTATGCGTGTCATCAGGTTCTCATTGTTGAAGAGGTATTCCGCCAGTGCCCTTGCCAGCTCTGTCTTTCCCACGCCCGTGGTACCCAGGAAGATGAATGAGCCCACAGGCTTCTTGTCATCCTGAAGACCTGCCCTTGATCTGCGCACGGCATCAGAGACGGCGGCTATGGCCTCATCCTGTCCTACGACCCTTTTGTGCAGCTCCTCCTCGAGCCTCAGGAGCTTGTCCCTCTCGCTCTCGAGCATACGTGATACCTGTATGCCTGTCCAGCGTGAGACGATCTCGGCGATGTCGTCGGCACGCACATCATCGCGAACCATTGAACCCGTACCCCTCTTCTCCTCTATCTCTTTCTGCAGTGCGGCTGACTCGCTCTCATTCTCCACCAGACGTCCGTAACGTATCTCGGCCACCCTGCCGTAGTCGCCCGCTCTCTCAGCGCTCTCAGCCTGGAACCGCAGTTCCTCAGCCTCCTGCTTCTTCTTCTGCAGGCTCTCGACAAGATCCTTCTCCGAGCGCCAGCGGGCCTTCAGCTCATCGCGGTTTGCAGCGAGGTCGGCTATCTCCTTCGAGAGCTCCTTCTCCTTGACAGAATCACCGTCACGGCGAACGGCCTCACGCTCTATCTCCAGCTGCCTGATGAGCCTGTCGGCACTGTCTATCTCCTCCGGCACGGAGTTCATCTCCAGCCTGAGACGGGCAGCGGCCTCATCGATAAGATCTATAGCCTTGTCAGGAAGAAACCTGTCAGTGATGTACCTGTATGACAGGTCAACGGCCGCAATGATAGCTTCATCCCTTATTATCACCTTGTGATGTGCCTCGTACTTCTCCCTCAGGCCGCGCAGTATTGAGATGGCGTCAGCCCTGTCGGGCTCATTTATCATGACCACCTGGAAGCGGCGCTGCAGGGCCTTGTCTGTCTCAAAGTACTTCTGGTACTCACTCAGTGTGGTGGCCCCGATGGCCCGCAGCTCACCCTTGGCCAGCGCCGGCTTGAGTATGTTGGCGGCATCCATGGCCCCCTCTCCCTTGCCGGCACCGACGAGAGTGTGTATCTCGTCAATGAAGAGGATCACTTCGCCGTCAGAGGCTATCACCTCATTAACAACTGATTTGAGCCTCTCCTCAAACTCCCCCTTGTATTTTGCCCCTGCTATCAGGGCTCCCATATCAAGCGAATAGATCTTCCTGTCAAGAAGGCCCTCGGGTACGTCTCCGCGGACAATACGGTGGGCCAGTCCCTCGGCTATGGCGGTCTTGCCGACGCCGGGCTCCCCGATGAGGATGGGGTTGTTCTTTGAGCGGCGTGATAGAATCTGCAGCACACGCCTTATCTCTTCATCCCTTCCGATGACAGGATCGAGCTTGCCAACGCGTGCACGCTCATTCAGGTCGATGGCATAACGGTTCAGGGAGTCGTAGGTCTCCTCCTGCGACTGGCCGGTGACCTTCGCACCCTTGCGCAGGTCACGTATGGCTGCATTGAGGGTGTCAGGGGTGATACCCTGCTCCTTCATCAGCCTGGCGGCAGCATCTGATCCCTCCGGTATTGCAAGGAGGATGTGCTCAACAGACACAAACCGGTCCTGCATCTTCGCGGCGTGATCTGCCGCACGGCTGAAGACCGAAGAACAGGCCTGCGAGAAATAGGGTTCGCCGCCGCTTACACGGGGATAGCTCTCAATAAGATCATCAACGGCCTTGTTAAAAACGGGGCTGTTGACACCGTTCTTTGAGAGTATGTATGACACTATGCTTTCGGCCTCGGTGACCATCCCCTTGAGCAGATGCCCGCACTCGATGGCCTGATGCCCCTTTCCGGCAGCTACCTCAGCCGCCTTCTGAACCGATTCCTGAGCTTTAATTGTAAAATTTTCAAAATTCATGATATCTCTCTCTTTTACCTCCTGCTGTTCAATTTTTTTGCCACACCGCCCACGGCGGTAAAATCATGCCAATATGACAGATTACGGATACTATAGGCCGCTGTACTTCGTTATTAATAATTCAGAACTCTATTACAGGCGAGCAAAATCACTCCGGGATGAATGAGAAGATATTAAGGACCCTGATGCATCTCTTTGCCATCATTGCCCCCGCGCAGGGCAACGGCACTGACAGGCGCAGGGTTGTGGAGGCGTTTCTCAGGCCCCAGCTCAACCAGGAAGGAGTGGATGCCTATCTGAAGATCTTCGACAACTATTATACCGAGGCACAGCAGCGGCTGAAAAAGGGGAATGAAGCCCGCAGGAACGCGGCCATCTCCGTAAGGATAATAAAGATCTGTTTCGACATCGGGACCCAGCTGACCCTGAACCAGAAGATCATTGTCCTGGTGCAGCTCCTTGAATACTGCCGCTCCGACGGTGCCGAGGTGAGCGGCACCGAGCTGGAGTTCATTATCACGGCTGCCGAGGGCTTCAATGTTGATCCCGATGACTATCATCTCATTCGCGAGTTTGTACTCTCATCACGGTCAGAGGTGCCGGATTCATCCAGGGTGCTTGTCATCGACAGTGAACCCGGAGAAAATTTTGAAAAGACCCATCACATCAGGAACGAGACGCTGCGGGGCCAGGTACGGTTCCTCAATCTGCCCCAGGCAGACATGCTCTTCGTAAGGTCATTCGGCACCGGCGAACTGCTGCTCAGCGGCCAGCTGCGGCATGACGACAGGGTATATCTCTTTGAGCGCGGCGCCTCACTCAAGTTCATGAGCAGCAAACCGATCTACTACAGCGAGGTGATAAGACAGTTCCTCGATGAGAAGGCACTGGCGTCACGTGTGGTCTATGATGTGCGGAACATTGAGTACAAGTTCAAGGAGGGAGACCTGGGTCTACACTCCATGAGCTTCACGGAAGAGTCTGGCAGACTCATTGGCATAATGGGTGCTTCCGGAGCCGGAAAATCAACGCTGCTGAGTGTCCTCAACGGAATCAACAGACCCCACGCCGGTGAGGTACTGATAAACGGCGTCAATATCCACGACGAAGGTGACAAGGTTAAGGGACTGATAGGCTATGTATCGCAGGATGACCTTCTTATTGAAGAACTGTCAGTCTTTGAGAACCTCTTCTACAACGCCAAACTCTGCTTCGGGAATCTCACCGACCCTGAGATCTCGTCAAAGGTCGAGGATGTGCTTCACAGCCTGGGCCTCTATGAGATCAGGGACATGAAGGTGGGAACACCCCTCAACAAGAAGATCTCCGGGGGGCAGCGCAAAAGACTTAACATCTCGCTCGAACTTATCAGGGAGCCTGCCATCCTCTTCCTCGATGAGCCTACATCCGGACTCTCGTCGCTCGATTCGGAGAACATCCTTGACCTGCTCAACGACCTCAAGCTAAAAGGCAAACTGATCTTTGTAGTAATACACCAGCCCTCATCGGATATCTTCAAGATGTTTGACAGGCTCATCTTCCTTGACAGCGGCGGTTATATGATATACTACGGTGTCCCTGTCAGCTCCATTGGTTACTTCAAGGACAGGATGCAGCTTCCCAGGTACAATGACAGCGAGTGTCCCGCCTGCGGCAATGTCAACCCCGAACAGATCTTCAGCATAGTGGAGTCGAGGGTGCTCGATGAATTCGGGCGTCCGACGCAGACCAGGAAGGTATCGCCTTCCGAATGGAATGCGCATTACAACGAACACAGGGAGGAAATGCCTGCAGCACCGGTTCCGGGCAACGGGATCCCGGAGATAACCCTCCAGACCCCCGGCAGGTTAAAACAGTTTCTTGTCTATGCCAGGCGGGACATACTGACCAAGCTGTCAGACACACAGTACCTTGTGGTTACACTGCTTGAGGCCCCGGTGCTGGCTCTCTTCCTCGCCTATATAATCAGGTATTTCGACGAGAGTGTGCGCGAACCGGCATACATGCTCATTCAGAACAGTAACCTCCCCGTCTATATCTTCATGTCGGTCATCGTGGCCATCTTCATGGGGCTCACCGTCAGTGCTGAGGAGATCATCAAGGACAGAAAGATACTGAGGCGGGAGTCGTTCCTCGACCTCAGCCGGAACAGCTACCTTCTCTCAAAGATAGGGGTACAGTTCCTGATCTCAGCCATTCAGGCCGCCATGTTCGTTGCGGTGGGTAACACCATCTTCGGCATAAAGGGAATGTGGTTTGAGTATTGGATTGTGCTCTTCTCCTGCTGGGCAACAGCGAACATGATGGGCCTGCTTATATCCGACAGTTTCAAGACAGTGGTGACAATCTACATACTGATCCCTTTCCTCGTTATTCCTCAGATAATCCTAAGCGGTATTATCGTTAAGTATGACAGGCTGAACCCCAACATCTCGTCGCCGGTATCAATACCTGTCTACGGTGAGGTCATTGCCGCCCGCTGGGGTTACGAGGCACTGGCTGTCGACCAGTTTATCAACAACAGGTTCGAAAGACAGTTTTACCAGTATGACAAGATCATCAGTATTGCAAAGTTCAAGAAGGATATCTGGTATAACGAGATGAGGAGCATCCTCTCCAGGGTTGAGAGCAACATTGAAAGAGAGAGGCTGGATGATTCCGACAGGCACGATATGATACTGATCCGTAATGAGACGGAGGAAGAGCTTGCCTTCACCCCCGCAATAGCCTTTGATCCGGGGATCATAGACCCTGACAACATCAGCCTTGCGGCAACAGAGGCTGCACGTGAGTACATTGAGAAGGTGCGCAGGTATTATATAGAGGTGTCAAAAGAGGCCGTGGAAGCCCGCGACCAGAGCATCATGGCTTTTGAGCGGGCCGACCGTGAGGGGTTCATCAGGATGAAGAAAGAGTATACAAATGAGTCACTCGGGGAGTTCGTCAGGAACGACAATGAAAAGACCAAGATCAAACGCTACAAGGACAGGCTCTACCAGAACTACGACCAGATATTCCAGGACCCGGAAAATATGTTCGTAAAGGCACACTTCTATGCCCCCCGCAAGCGGATCCTCGGGATCTATGCCGGCACCCTGGCGGTAAATACAGGGGTCATCTGGGTTATGACGGCCATCTTATACCTGCTGCTCTATTTCAGGGTGCTGTACAGGATTCTCGACTCCTCGGTGAAGTTGAAGAAGGCATGGAGGTACAGGCACCAGGGCAACTGACAAATTGGAGGTAATTACAAATGCAGAGGGTGCCGGCCGCAAGGCTGACACCCTCTGCATATTTAAACAACCGATCTTTTACTTATCTGTTCAGGGGTTACTCAACTATCTCTATCATCTTGAACGGGACCTTGATTATTGAATCGTAGTCCTCACCTGCCTCGAGCATGTCCTCATCGTCCTCTTCATAGAACCAGTTGATCTCCACATCATGTTTCGACTTGTGAATGGCTTCAAGACGCTTGAACACATCAAGAATGCATTTGGACGAGCTGGTGTTGAAATATTCAAGCCTGATGTTTACCACCGTCTTGTCAAGTGGCACCTGCATGTAATTGTCAAGCCATTCGTTGAGAGGCTTGTAAAACTCAACCGAATTTTCAGGGATCGATCTCCCCTTGATCTCAAAAGTGCCCTCGGTGGCGTCAAATTTAACTGACGGTGTTTTGGGTGTTCCTTCAATAATGATCGGTTCCATAGTTATCCTTTTTTGTTAATTGTCCTATTCCGTTGCTACCAGTGCCGTGAGGCGAAAGGCTGTATTTTGATTGTCATATTTCTTGAACCTGAAGTCAATCCTGTGACCTGTCTTTCTTGCTATGTCAAGTAAACCCAGTCCTCCCAGTCCTTTTGCCGTTATCTCCTGATGATTGAGTATATCCTTGTACATCTCCTTGATCTCCTCAGCCGATGAACGGTTTATCCTGGTCAGCTTTTCTTCAAGCTCTCTCACATGCACCGCTGACACAAAGTTGCATGTCGTCACCCTGTACCCTTTCCCCAGCTTTTCCATCACCACCAGTCCGTACCTGTCGGGCCTTGAGGCATGATATCCACGAGGCACCAGGTCGGCATGGTGATAAAGATTCTGCAAACTCTCGACCAGCACGTTGTAGACCTTCTTTCTTATTCTTGGGGTCTCACGCGTAGCCAGAAGCTTGCCCTCCACAAGGTCAAGAGCTCTGTTGATAATCTCCGAGTCAACATTTCCCTTGAAGTAGAGAACAGCCCCTCTGATGTCAAGGTCACTCACAAGATTTTCAAGATCAAAGCTCATCGGGCCCGTGTGCAAATATAAGGTTTGTCGCTAATAGAGAACTTACCCAAATAGCATTTTATTTTATTAGATGACAAGCTTTTTTTGAACAAGGTTGCAGTATGTGCTGAAAACGTGATTGTCACTCTGCGGCAGGAGCCGTTCGCTTCCTCGAACCGCTGTAGAGTTCGTAGCCGGCAAACCGGCACTTTATGTCGCCGTTCAGAAGGTCATATTTTTTGAATGGTTTCAGGCCCAACGACTTAAACCCATCAGGTTCTCCTGACAGTATCCAGGCGGTATATCCTGAGTAACTGTGTTTAAGGGCTGAGCCTGCAGCACCGTAGAACTCAGTGATGCTGTCAGTAGCAATCCGGCGTCCGTAAGGAGGATTGATTATCAGCGTCCCCTCCTCTGCCGGTGCCGGGCTTGTCATGAAATCGCGCTGTGTTATCTCCACCGTATCAGCAAGGCCTGCCTCACTTATGTTCAGGGTGGCTGTCCTGCAGGCCTCCTCAGATATGTCTGACCCGTATATTTTTACAGGAGAGCGTCTCTCTCTCTTCTCAGCCTCGAACTTCACCGACCTGAATAGGGCGGCATCATAATCTTTCCATCGCATAAATCCGAAATTCCTCCTGAACTTGCCGGGGGCGATGTTGCATGCCATCAGACCTGCCTCCGCGGGTATGGTTCCCGACCCACACATGCCGTCAGCAAGAGGTCTCTCAGCCTTCCATCCGGACAGTGCAATCATCCCGGCAGCCAGTACTTCGTTCAAGGGAGCTTCGGAATGGCCCCGACGGTATCCTCTCCTGTAGAGAGGGGTAACGGTCGAGTCTAGGGAGACTGTCACCTTTTCGTTGCTGATATGGACATTGATGAGCAGGTCCGGCGACTTCTGGTCGACTGAAGGACGCTCCTGCGTGAGCCTGCGGAAGAAATCGGCCACGGCATCCTTAACCACAAGCGCCACATATCCCGAATGGTCAAAGTGAGGTGAGTTGACCACTGCCGTTACGGCAAAGGTCTTCCGTGTGTCAAGCCAGCGGTCCCACTCAATGGCCACCGCCTCATTGTACAGATCCCTCTTGCCTGCAACAGTGAAGGAGGCAACGGGCATGAGCACCGAGACCGCCAGGCGGCTGTTGTAATTGACTCCGTAAAGCATTGATTTGGGGCCTTCAAAGGCCACCGCCCTGTTGAGGAGTGTGACATCTGCGGCCCCCATAGCCCGGAGCTCTGATGCAAGTGGCTCTTCAAGCCCCAGCAGGGTCTTGGCAAGAAGCCTCATTGCACCTCCCTGCGGTAACCCAGAAACCGGTCATAAAGTGCCGGGTCATTCAATATTGACAACGCTTTGTCAATAGCATGATCCTCCCGGTTGACAACCATGTAATATTCATTCATATCCCAGAGGTCGCGGGCGACAAGCCCCTTCATCACCCTCAGCATCTCAGGTGCGGAGATGTCATACTGCGCACCGTCAAACTTCACACCGTTCTTTTCCCCGGCCGCCTTCAGCGCTGCTATTGTCTCAGCATCAAAGGCGAACTCGTCGTTGAAGCGGTCGAAGGTCCTGTACCTGCGCAAAAGCGATTTGCGGTTGCTGTCAGTGTAGCCCACCATGAAACTGAGGATGGTGGAGGTCCTGATCATGTCACGGTAATAATCCGAATAGTATGTTGTATCTATGGGTATAAAGACATCCGGCGTGATACCACCGCCGCCGTAAACGATTCTCTTGTTGGTGATCGTATATGCTTTCAGCGAGTCAGGCAGCCCAAGGCTGTCGGCATGAATCAGTTCCCCATTGAAGTACCTGCTGTAAAATGTCTGGAAATACTTGTCGAAACCTTCGTTGTAAGGGGTCTGTATTGAACGCCCCGACGGCGTGTAATACCGGGCAATGGTGAGCCTTATCTCCGACCCGTCAGGCAATGAGAAACCGTTCTGGACCAGTCCTTTGCCGAAACTCCTGCGCCCGATTACTATACCCCGGTCCCAGTCCTGTACCGCTCCTGCGAGTATCTCACTGGCAGAGGCAGAGCCTTCGTCAATCAGCACTGCTATCCGTGCACCGGTGAGGCTGCCGGAAGGGGCTGACCGGTACTCCTGCCTTGACGTATGAAGACCCTCAAGATATACGATGAGCTCCTCCTGCGGAAGCATCTCATCGGCGATCTGCACAGCAGGCACCATATAGCCACCGGAGTTGCCACGCAGGTCGATGATCAGATTTTCCATCCTGTTCAGGAGCAGCTTTTCCGCCGCCAGTTCAAACTCCGCGGCCGTCTGGTCGGAGAACCGGCTGAGCTTTATGTATCCCGTGTTGTCCGACAGCATGTAGGCAGCATCAAGACTGTTGACAGGTATCTTGTCGCGCGTGATGGTGAAGTCGAGTAACTCCTTCTCGCCCTTCCTGAAGATTGTCACATCCACTTTGGTCCCTTTGGCACCCCTCAGCCTCTTCTGCACACCTGTGGTTGTTATTGCAACCCCTGTCACCTTCTCGCCGGCAATGGCCACAATCCTGTCGCCGGCCTGAATGCCGACCCTCTCCGAGGGGCCTCCGGGTATGGGTGATATTATTATTATTGTATCATTGAGCACATTGAACTGAATGCCAATGCCTTCAAAATTACCCTGCAAAGGCTCATTCTGCTCCTGCACATCCTCGGCAGGAATGTAAACCGAGTGAGGGTCAAGATTCCTCAGGGTAGTGATTATCATCTGCTCGGCGATGTCAGATATATCAACACTGTCAACATATATGGCCTCAAGCAGCGCCAGCGTCTTACCAATTTTAAAGGTCTCCTGTGTAAGTCCCTGGGCCCTGAGCCCCGAAAAATGAGCAAATATCAATACCGTCAGAAAAAATACAGATCTCTTTACCATTTCAGTTTTTTCATAATTAAAAGTGCAGCTGTTACTCCCACTCAATTGTTGAAGGGGGCTTCGAGCTTATGTCAAATACTACCCTGTTGACGCCTCTGACCCTGTTAATGATCTGGTTTGAGACATCGGCAAGAAACTCATGGGGCAGGTGGCTCCAGTCGGCCGTCATACCGTCGGTAGAGGTAACGGCACGCAGCACAACGGCATTTTCATACGTTCTTTCGTCACCCATGACGCCTACCGACTGCACGGGAAGGAGGATGACGGCGGCCTGCCATACAGTGTCGTAATAACCGCTCTCCTTCAGTCCGTTCACAAAAATGGCATCAGCTTCCCGGAGGGTGGTCAGCTTCTCAGGTGTGACATCCCCGATGATACGTATGGCCAGCCCCGGTCCGGGAAAAGGATGTCTGCCGAGTATCTCCCGGGGCATATTCAGCGCCTGCCCCACCCTTCTCACCTCATCCTTGAAGAGAAGGCGCAGGGGCTCCACCACCTTCAGATGCATCCTGTCAGGCAGGCCTCCCACATTGTGATGCGATTTTATCGTTGCCGAAGGGCCGTTGACCGAAACGGATTCGATCACATCAGGATAGATGGTACCCTGTGCCAGCCACTTCACATACTTCACCTTACTGGCCTCACGGTCAAACACTTCAATGAATATACGACCGATGATCTTTCTTTTGGTCTCCGGGTCATCCACCCCCCTGAGGCCCAGCATAAAGGAGTCAGAGGCATCCACACCCCTGACGTTCAGACCCATCCTCCTGTAGGCCTCCAGCACCGACTCATACTCATTCTTGCGTAGCAGCCCGTTGTCGACGAAAATGGAGGTCAGCCTGTCGCCTATGGCCCTGTCAAGCAGCAGGGCGGCGACAGATGAGTCGACACCGCCGGAGAGGCCCAGCACCACCCCGTCATTGCCGATCTGTTCCCTGAGCGACCTTACCGTCATCTCAACAAACGACTCAGGTGTCCAGCCGGCATTGCAGCCGCAGATACCTCTGACAAAATTACCAAGCATTGTAAGACCTTCGGTTGTATGATAGACCTCCGGATGAAACTGGATACCCCAGCTCTGCTCCCCCTCTATTCTGAATGCTGCAACCTTCACATCCTCCGTTGATCCTGTGATCATGTAACTGTCGGGTATGCGTGCTATAGTGTCACCGTGGGACATCCATACCTGGGTCCCGGCTATAATGCCTGTGAAGAGCGGATCATTCATGTCGACCGACACCAGTCTGGCGCGTCCATATTCGCGGGTGTCTGACGGCAGCACCTCCCCGCCGTATGCCTGTGTGAGGTACTGTGCCCCGTAACAGACCCCCAGCAGGGGCAGATGTCCCTTGATGCCGGTGAGGTCGGGCACCGGGGCGCCGGCATCACGGACGGAGAAGGGACTCCCGGAGAGTATCACTCCCCTGACACTCTCGTCAGGAGCGGGGAAATGGTTGAAGGGATATATCTCACAGTACACATGGAGCTCACGCACACGCCGTGCGATGAGCTGCGTATACTGAGATCCGAAATCGAGGATCAGTATCTTTTCCTGCACGCGGGGATAATTAGAATTATTTTGTCGGGCTCAAAGATAATCAATCTGAGCTTCACAATCCATCAGCCTATAATATAAGAGGCACCTTCACGTGCTGCCTCAGTTGCGGCAAACACCTGGCGGGCTTCCTCCTCCAGCCCTTCAACCGTTCTGTAGCGAGCCGAGAAATGGCCTATTACCAGCCTCTTCACCCCCGCATCGCGCGCAACGGTAGCTGCATGCCGGGCCGTGGAGTGACCCGTTTTGTGGGCCAGATCTTCATTATCGTCACCGAATGTCGCCTCATGATAGAGAAGATCAACACCCCTGACATACTCCGACAGCTCAGGGAACCAGGCAGTGTCACTGCAGAATGCATAGGAGACCGGCTCAGGCGGAGGAAGGGTGACCTCTTTACAAATGACCGGCTCGCCCCCTTCGCGCACAATATCACTCCCCTGCTTGAGGAGAGCTATCTCAGCTATCGTCAGGCCGTGCTTCCCGATCATCTCCGGAATGATGTTCCTCTCCGCCCTCTTCTCCCTGAAGAGAAATCCGTACGAGGGTATGCGGTGCCTGAGAGGAAAGGAGAAGACCTCAACCCTCTTGTCGTTAAGAATTAGAGAGCATTCACGGCTTTTCAGGCTATGGATCACCAGCTCGAAGCCGAGGTTGATGTCAAAATCGGACAGGTGCCTCCGGGTCAGCTCTTCCACGGGCTCCGGGGCATAGAGGTGAAGAGGTGTCTTCCTGCCCATGAGATTGAATGACGAGAGAAGCGGGTATAAGCCGAAATAGTGATCTCCGTGAAGATGGCTTATAAAAATGTGGTTGATCTTTCCAAAACGGATGCGGTATCTGCGCATCTGCATCTGGGTACCTTCGCCGCAGTCTATTAAAAACAACCGCTCATGCACGTTAAGTACATGAGCGGTAGGATATCGGTCTGAGGTTGGCAGAGCAGAACTTGTACCCAGTATGGTAAGCCTGAACGACATTCTGCCGCCCGGCATCAGGAGATGATCTTCTCTGCTTCCTCGATATCTGCTGTAATTGAAAGCACAGTGTCAAGCTGTGAAATGGTTATCAGCCGCTCTACAGCCTCGTTGAGGCCGCACAGCACAAAGGTGCCGCCTGCATTCTTGCAGAGCCTGTTTGCCACCAGGATGGCACTCAGACCTGATGAATCACAATACTGACATTTCTGCAGATCAAGAATGATGTTTCTCTCTCCCTTGCCGGAGATGAGCACCAGTTCTGATTTGAGCGAGGGGGCGATATGAGTATCAAGCTTCTCTGTCTCGATACTGATAACCGTGCACTGTTTCTTGTTCTCAATGTTAAAGTCCATGGCTGATTATTTTGGCAACTAAATGTAAGGTTATTTTTTCTTTTTACCTATACTTCTGGCCTCTTTTTCTTCCATCTCTTCCTTCAGGGCCGCCAGTTCACTGATGTCTCCGAGCGTTGTCTTCTCAAGACTGGACTTGATCTTGCGGGTTGCCTTCCTTGTATTTTCTGCCTCCGACCTCTTTGATGCGGTCTCGGTACCCTTCTTCACGTCCTCATATATACGGCTGTGTGACACGATGATCTTCTTGGCACCCTTGTTGAACTCTATTACCTTGAAATCGAGCTTCTCGTCAGCGGCAGCTGCCGTGCCGTCTTCCTTGACCAGGTGCTTGGGAGTTGCAAACCCCTCAACACCGTAAGGAAGAGCTATAATGGCACCCTTGTCAAACAGTTCAATTATTGTTCCCTCATGCACCGAATCAACGGTAAAGAGATCCTCGAACACGTCCCAGGGGTTCTCCTCGAGCTGCTTGTGGCCCAGGCTGAGCCTCCTGTTATCCTTGTCGATCTCAAGAACAACCACATCGATCTCCGCATCAATGGAGGTAAACTCAGCAGGATGCTTGATCTTCTTTGTCCAGGAGAGGTCTGAAATATGTATCAGACCGTCGACACCCTCTTCAATCTCAACAAAGACGCCGAAGTTGGTGAAGTTACGGACACGTGCCTTATGACGCGAATTGAGGCTGTACTTCTGTTCGATATTCTGCCACGGGTCGGGCTTAAGCTGCTTGATGCCCAGAGACATCTTGCGCTCTTCACGGTCGAGGGTGAGTATCACCGCATCAACCTCGTCGCCTACCTTCATGAACTCCTGGGCACTGCGAAGATGCTGTGACCATGACATCTCAGAGACATGAATGAGCCCCTCAACACCGGTGGTGATCTCTACAAAGGCACCGTAATCGGCCATCACAACAACCTTGCCCTTGACGGTGTCACCAACCTTGAGTGTCTCACTGAGCGAATCCCACGGATGAGGCGTAAGCTGCTTCAGCCCGAGAGCTATCCGCTTCTTGTCGTCATCAAAGTCAAGTATAACCACATTCAGCTTCTGGTCAAGCTGTACAATCTCCTCGGGATGGTTGACCCTGCCCCATGAAAGATCGGTGATGTGAATGAGCCCGTCAACGCCGCCCAGATCAATGAATACACCGTAGGAGGTGATGTTCTTGACAGTACCCTCGAGGACCTGTCCCTTTTCAAGCTTGGAGATGATCTCCTTCTTCTGCTGCTCAAGCTCGGCCTCAATGAGAGCCTTGTGCGAAACAACAACGTTCTTGAACTCCTGGTTGATCTTTACAACCTTGAACTCCATGGTCTTGCCAACATAGACGTCATAGTCGCGTATGGGCTTGACATCTATCTGCGAACCCGGCAGGAACGACTCTATGCCGAAGACATCTACAATCATACCGCCCTTTGTGCGGCACTTGATGTAACCGGTGATGATCTCATTGTTCTCAAGGGCCGAGTTGACCCTGTCCCAGGAATTGTAAGCCCTGGCCTTCTTGTGCGAGAGAACGAGCTGCCCCCTCTTGTCTTCCTGGCTGTCGACATAAACCTCCACCATATCTCCAACCTTGAGGTCGGGATTGTAGCGGAATTCGTTCAGACTGACAACACCCTCGGACTTCTGCCCGATGTTGATAACTACCTCGCGGTTGTTCATCGAGATCACTTTGCCCTCGACAACCTCGTCAACAGCCACTGTTGAGAGAGTCTCTTCGTAGAGCTTCTCCTGGTCAGCACGGCTCGACTGCGCCGTGAAGCCTCCTTTTTCATAGGCGTCCCAGTCAAATTCTTCAGGTGATGCCGCCGCTGCTGCCGCTGCTACCGCAGCATCAGCATCTCCAGCCTTCACCTTTTTTTCTTTCTTTTCCTTCAGGATGGGTTTCTCTTCTTCAACCATCTCGCCTGCCGACTCAGTAACCACCTCTTCGGGTGCTGATTCTGCGGCAACCTCTTCGGTTGTTGATTCTGCAGCAACCTCTTCGGGTGCTGATTCTGCGGCAACCTCTTCGGTTGTTGATTCTTCGGACACCTCTTCAGTTGTTGATTCCGCGGCAACCTCTTCTGTGCCCTTATTCTCAGCTCCGCTCTCTGTTAAATTAAGGTCTTCATTTTCTTTGTTTTCGACCTTTTCCTTGTTTTCACTCATTTCAATAAATTAGTTGACAATTAATAAGTTAGACATTATGTTGTTTGAAAATTGCTTGCAAAGATAGCAAATTTTTTATTTAGCAAATGAACAATAAGCAGATTTTCAGACGTTAAGAATTAACAGGATCCGATGACGGACGTTAAACGTTCAGATTGCTCCTTTTTTCTATTTTTGTCTTTTGTATAACTAAATATTTTACTGATGAAGGGGATTATTCTTGCCGGCGGCGCCGGCACACGGCTTCACCCCATTACCGAGGCCGTTTCCAAGCAGTTGCTGCCCGTCTATGACAAGCCGATGATATATTACCCGCTCTCGGCGCTGATGCTGGCGGGGATAAGGGATATACTGCTTATTTCAACACCTCGCGACCTTCCGAGCTTCCGCTCCCTGCTGGGCGACGGCTCCAGGCTGGGCATGCATTTCTCGTACCGCGAGCAGCCCTCACCCGACGGGCTGGCGCAGGCATTTATCATCGGGGAGGATTTCATTGGCAACGACAATGTATGCATGATCCTTGGTGACAATATCTTCTACGGCCATGGTTTCGGCACCATACTCAGGGAGGCAGCCACCCTTAAAAAGGGTGCCGCGGTATTCGGTTATGCCGTGAACGACCCGGAGCGTTACGGCGTCGTCGAATTCGACGACAGTTACAGGGCTGTGAGCATTGAGGAGAAACCGCAGAAGCCGAAATCGAACTATGCCGTAACCGGACTTTACTTTTATGACAACACCGTGGCATCACGGGCCCGCGGACTGAAGCCCTCCCCACGCGGCGAGCTGGAGATCACAGACCTCAACAGGCTCTATCTTGAAGAGGGTCTGCTGGAGGTGAAACTCCTTGGACGCGGGATAGCATGGCTCGACACGGGAACCTTCGACAGCCTGCTGCAGGCATCCAACTTCATAGCAACCCTCGAACAGAGGCAGGGACTGAGTGCCTCCTGCATCGAGGAGATAGCCTACAAGAGCGGCTTCATCAGCAAAGAACAGCTGCTGGAGCTGGCCAAACCCCTGGCAAAGAGCCAGTACGGCCAGTACCTGCTCAAGATGGCAAACGACCAGAACTGAGATGAGAGTACACAAAACTGAATTCCCCGGACTCCTGATAATTGAGCCTGATGTCTTCAATGATCCGCGAGGCTACTTCTTCGAGAGTTACAACAAACGCAAATTCAGCGATAACGGAGTGGTCTATGAGCCGGTACAGGATAACGAATCAAGCTCTTCGGCCGGCGTCATACGCGGACTGCACTACCAGGAAGAGCCGTTCGCGCAGGCAAAACTGATCAGGGTCATCGAAGGACGCATCTATGACGTGGCCCTTGACCTCCGCAGGGGCTCCCCCACCTTCGGCAAGTGGTACGGACTGATCATAGACTCGGAAAAGAAGCTGCAGTTCCTGATACCCAAGGGTTTTGCACACGGCTTCTCAGTACTGAGCGAAAAGGCCATCGTGCTGTACAAGTGCGACAATAACTATTCTATGGCACATGAGGGAGGCATAAACGCCATGGACCCCGCCCTCGGCATCAACTGGATGATAGAAAAAGGCAGCGAGATAATAAGCCCTAAAGATTTAAAGCAACCGCTCTTCAGGGATATCAAAACAAACTTTATCTTTAGTGAATGACAACCATTCTGGTGACCGGCGCATCCGGACAGCTCGGCAGCGAGATAAGAGAGAGATCTGCCCGCTACAGCGGCTACAATTTCGTCTTTACCGACATGGCCGAACTCGATATCACCAATCGTGATGCGACATCTTCATTCATCGCTGAGCAGGACCCCTCCTGGATAGTCAACTGTGCGGCATGGACCGCCGTTGACAGGGCCGAGGATGAAGAGGAGGCTGCAACACTCATCAACGGCAAGGGTGTTGAGAATATCGTCAGCGCCCTCACGGGAACCGACTGCAGGCTGATACAGATATCGACCGATTATGTCTTTGACGGCAGCAGCCCGGTGCCCTGGTCCGAGGATGACATACCCTCCCCTGTCTCAGCCTACGGCCGCAGCAAGCTTGCCGGCGAGAGGGCAGCCATGGGATGGCCCCATACCCTTATCATCCGCACCTCCTGGCTCTACTCCTCCTATGGCAGCAATTTTGTCAGAACCATACTGCGAAAGGCAGGGTCGGAAGAGAGCATCAGCGTGGTATTCGACCAGGTGGGGTCACCGACATATGCGGCAGACCTCGCAGCAGCAATCCTTGACATCATCAGCGGGGTCATTCAGAACAGGCACCTCTTCGTGCCCGGCATCTTCAACTACTCCAATGAGGGGGTCTGCAGCTGGTATGACCTGGCAGCGGAGATCGTGGCAGCCGCCGGATCAGCATGTGAAGTAATACCGGTAAGGAGCTCACAGTTTCCGTCAAAGGTTATACGACCTGCCTACAGCGTGCTCGACAAGAGCAAGATCAGGGAACACTATAACCTTACCATACCCCACTGGCGCACCAGCCTTAACAACTGCATCACAAAAATCAACCGAATATGATCAACATCGACGAAATCAGGAAAAGAGCCACTGCCTGGCTCGGAGAAGAGTTTGACGAAACTACACGCAGGGAGGTGCAGAACCTGCTTGAAAATGATGAGAAGGGACTCATCGATGCCTTCTACCAGGATCTTGAGTTCGGCACCGGCGGACTGCGCGGCATCATGGGCGCCGGCACCAACAGGATGAACCGCTATACGCTCGGCATGGCTACCCAGGGTTTTGCAAACTACCTTAAGAAACATGCTGCCAACCCTTCGGCAATCAAGGTGGCTATCGCCCACGACTGCCGCAACAACAGCAGCTACTTCGCCAGGGTGGCAGCCGATATCTTCACTGCCAATGGCTTTACCGCATACCTCTTCGAGTCGCTCAGGCCGACGCCAGAACTCTCATACGCCATAAGACTCTACGGATGCGACGGCGGGGTCAACATCACCGCCTCACACAACCCGAAAGAGTACAACGGCTACAAGGTGTCGTGGAACGACGGCGGACAGGTGGTCTCGCCGCATGACAAGGGTATTATAGAAGAGGTCCGCACTATCAGATCCGTGAGCGATATAAAAACCGGAGGCGATGAATCACGGATCATTATGCTTGGTGAGGAGACAGACAAAAAATATCTTGATGCCGTTAAGGCTCTCAGCATCAACCCCGATGTGATCAGACGCCATCATGACATCGGGATTGTCTATACGCCCCTGCACGGGACCGGATATAAAATTGTCCCCGAGGCACTTGCCATGTACGGCTTCACCAACGTACACACAGTGAAGGAACAGTCGGTGCCCGACGGAAATTTCCCGACGGTCCGTTCCCCCAACCCTGAAGATCCCGACGCACTATCCATGGCTGTGGCGCTGGCAAAGGAAAAGGGAGCCGACCTGGTCATGGCCACTGACCCCGACGGCGACCGTCTGGGTGTGGCCGTCAGAAAACCCTCGGGTGAGTTTATCCTTCTCAACGGAAACCAGACCGGCGCACTGCTCACCTGGTACATTATCTCGCAGAAGAAACAGAACGGGGAGCTCAGGGGCAATGAGTACATTATTTATACCATCGTCACCTCTGACCTCCTGGGAGGCATAGCAGGCAGGAACGGGGTGAAGTCGTACAGGGTGCTGACAGGCTTCAAGTTCTTTGCCGAGCTGATGCGCGATCTCGAGGGCAGGGAGAAGTATATCGGCGGCGGAGAGGAGAGCTTCGGCTACCTGGCCGGCGACTATGTGCGCGACAAGGATGGTGTATCAGCCATCACCCTTATTGCCGAGGCAGCTGCATGGGCACATGACAACGGGAAGTCGCTGTGGGAGCTGTTGCTCGACATCTATGCAGAATACGGACTCTACCGCGAGAAGCTGGTTAATGTTGTGAGAAAGGGCGCCGAGGGTGCAGCAGAGATAAAGGGCATGATGGAAGGATTCCGCAACAGCCCGCCGAAGGAGATAGCCGGCAGCAAAGTGATCATGTACAACGATTACCTGGCACTGCTGTCAACGGACCTTGTCACCGGAAAAAAGACAGCCCTCGATATGGAGAAGTCAAACGTCCTGCAGTTCTTCCTGGCCGACGGAACGAAAATATCTGTCCGCCCTTCCGGCACCGAGCCGAAGATAAAGTTCTATTTCAGTGCCAACACGGAGATGAGTGATGTAACCCGGTTTGAAGAGCTGTGGCAGGGACTGGAGAAGAGGATAGACAATGTAATAGCTGACATGAAACTATGAAGTCATACCGCAAAGAGCTGTGGGTTGAGACCCCAAACAGGAGAGACTATATAAACATCACGCCCCAGGTGGAACAGTGCCTGGCCGCAAGCGGCGTGAGGGAAGGCCTTGTGCTGGTCAACGCGATGCATATAACCAGTTCCGTCTTCATCAATGATGATGAGAGCGGACTGCATCACGACTTCGAGGTGTGGCTTGAGAAGCTGGCACCGGAGAAGCCTCACTCACAGTACCGGCACAACGGCTTTGAGGACAACGCCGATGCACACATGAAGCGTCAGCTGATGGGGCGTGAGGTGGTTGTGGCCATAACAGAAGGCAGGCTCGACTTCGGCCCCTGGGAGCAGATCTTCTACGGCGAATATGACGGCAAGCGCCGTAAACGGATACTGGTAAAAATTATCGGAGAGTAACAGAACGGTTCAGGGCCCGCGTCGCACAGGAACGGTAATACTACGGAACAGGATTTCAGTATCCGCAGTCGTGCTGAAGACAATCAAGCATTACTACTTGCTGCAAATACCCTGGGATATAATACCTTCCATCCCTTAACGGCAGCCGCCTGCCTGGGTACCAGGTAAAGTGTTGACATGCACTTGCCGATCGTAAATGCAATGGCGGCGGCGACCACCCCTGCCATGTTCAGGAATACCACACACACAAGCAGGACAACGATTATGGAGATGAGCTCCACTGCCGTAGCCTTAGATATCGGGCCCGTGGTCCCGTTGATAATAAGAAGGGATCTCTGGAAATTAAGAAGTATTGTCAGAGCAGGCAGTAGGATCATTATCTGAAGAGGAAGATATGAGAGATCGGCAAGCTCCTGGGTAAGACCCGAGATGTTTATGAACCACAGGTCAGCGAGAGGAGTAAAGGCCAGTAAGGTGACCAGCACCGTTACTATAATCCCCAGATAGACTGCAAAATTCCTCAAAAGGCCGTAGTTCTGTTTTTGCCGCCCGATCAGGGCGATGTTCACCTCCTGGTATGACAGTCCTATGCTCCTGAAGATGAATACCAGCGAACTGACAACCGGAAGTACGGCCAGCGACTCCACCGCCATATAGCTCCTTCCGAGGAAGAAGGTGACAAAGGGATGAACCCCGAGAGACAGTATTGAGGTGATAGCCAGCGGATAATAGAACCTGGTGATGGATCTGAGTCCTATATGACCGTTCTCGCTATCCTCTTTCTGCAGCAGGCTCTTCAGCGTTCCCGCAGCCATCATTCGGGTTGCTATTGCTTCACACAGGACCGCCAGCGACATAGCCCCGGCGCCGACGTATGCCCCGTTTATTCCTGCAGAATAGAGGATCAGTCCCATTATAACAATGACTGAAAGCCGGACCATGGTGCCATATGTCACCCGCCTTGTAAGGTTATACCTGATCAGGATACCCTGGTAAAACCTCCTGTAACCGATGGATGCGGCCCACGGCAGGAAAATTATCAGTGCGATGTGTGCCAGCCTGGCAACATCCTCGGGCACTCCCATGAGATCAGTAACAATGAACCTGAATACCGGCGGGATAAGTATGACAAGCTGCACGCCGGTGATACCGGCATTCAGGATATCGGTGAACCTTTTTAGTTTCAGATATGAGTGCCGTCCCGTGACAAGAGCAGTGGAGGCGCTCATCAGCATGATTATCGGGGCCTCGATGATCATGGCAAAGGAGCCTGCGATTCCGAAAGCCGCAAGATTGATCTTCGCTTCAGCCAGCCTGGCCACAAAAGCAATCAGGAACGGCTGCTCCACAGCCATCATCAGCCATGTAAGAGCCAGGGGGCTCCAGAACAGGAAGATCCTGCGGTATGTTAGTTTTTCATTGATTTCCACCCGTCGGAGAAAGCACAAATATAATCAAACCGCAGCATAAGGGATTTGCGATTTGGGATTTGCGATGTCTGACTTACGAATTTGTGATGTGCGATTTGCGATTTCGTCGCTGAAACGACTACTGCCGACTGGTACTGCTGACTGCCGACTGCTACTGCCGACTGCCGACTGGTACTGCTGACTGCCGACTGCTACTGCCGACTGCTACTGCCGACTGCCGACTGGTACTGCTGACTGCCGACTGGTACTGCAGACTGCCGACTGCTACTGCTGACTGCCGACTGCTACTGCCGACTGAACCAGCTATCCGGGAAGTTTACCAGGTACACCTTCTCCGTCGCCCTTGTCAGCGCCGTGTAAAACCATCGCAGGTAATCGATGGTAGGCTCCTGCCGGTTGAACATACCCTGGTCAATAAAGACCCTCTCCCACTGTCCGCCCTGCGACTTGTGGCAGGTGACGGCATAGGCGAACTTGATCTGCAGGGCATTATAGTAGGGGTCGTTCCTTACCGTCTCGAACTGTTTACGCTTCGACCGTATTTCAGGATAATCAGCCAGAACGGTGAAATAGAGCTCACGCGACTTCTCAGCAGTGAGTGACGGGGTGGGCAGAGTGAGGGTGTCCAGCATCACCTTGGCATCGAGTTCCAACTCCGCATCACGAAACCAGAGCGTCATGTCGGCATAGTGCAGGCCGTACATCTCCTCGAATTTCCTGATCCTTCGCACCTCGGCTATATCGCCGTTGGCAATGAATGAACTGTTCTCCTCGTCGCGGAGCCAGTAATAATTATTCTTGACAACCATGACGATGTCACCTGTGCTTATCTCCTCCTCACGGTAAAAGACACGGTTGCGGATTCCCTGGTTATACCTGTTGGCCAGGTTATTGGAGTTGACCACTACAATGGCACCGTCAGTACCGCACCTGTCATATGACTCACTGAGCCTTTCAATCAGGTCATTGCCGCTCAGCCTCTCAATATCGTTATATGGCTGCAGCACCAGTTCCGGCACCGACAGGTCTCCGTCGTTCACCTGTTGCCTCACGGCGGTGGCATTCATCAGTATGCCTGAACCCTCGCTCTGCCTTATCACCTGGCGCAGCTCGAAGGTCTCAAGGGCAAAACCGGTGGCGCGAAGCACATTCTCATCCAGGGCCGGACTGACAATCGACCCCACCGGCGGCAGCTGCGCCACGTCACCCACAAGCACCAGCTTGCAGTCGCGGCCGGTATATACATATTCCAGCAGATCCTCAAGCAGCTTCCCGCTGCCGAACATTGAGCCGTCAGATGATTCATCGGGTATCATAGACGACTCATCCACAATGAAATATGTGTCCTTATGAAGGTTGCGGTCAAGAACGAACTTGCCCACCCCGTCAGTGGCCGACTTCTGCCTGTATATCTTCCGGTGGATGGTGTGAGCCTCCTGGCCTGAATAGGATTTCAGAACCTTGGCGGCCCTGCCCGTTGGTGCGAGAAGAACGGATTTCTGGCGAAGAGTGGTGAGAGTGCTCACCAGCGAGGCAATGACGCTGGTCTTGCCCGTGCCGGCATAACCGGTCAACAGGAAGATCACATCATTGGTATTGGCAACGATGAATTCCGCGAGCAGACGCATGCAGTCGGACTGATCCGCGGTAGGTATGTATCCCAGATTCTTTTCCAGAAGATTGCAGATATTCTCCTTCCTCATTTTCTTCCAACAATCCGTATACCGGTCTGCTTTTTTTATAAATTTGCACAAAGTTACTCAACAATCTATCGGAAAAATATGAAAACGGCTCTCAACATCGTATTTTCAGTGATTATTCTTGTGCTCGCTTATTTCCTCATCCAGAGCATCATGGAACCGATCCGGTTCAACAAGGAAAAAGATGCGAGGGAAGCGGCTGTCAAAGAACGGCTTATCGACATCCGTACAGCACAGGAGGCGTTCAAGTCAGTCAAGGGATACTACACAGGAAGCTTTGACACGCTGATCACATTCCTCAAGACCGACTCCCTGCCTCTCGTCTTCAAACGTGGCGCACTCACTGACGAGATGATCGCGGAGGGTATCACAAGCGAAAGAGAAGCCGTAAAAAGAGGTCTCATCAGCAGGGATACCAGCTACATTCCGGTACGTGATTCAATATTCTACCAGGGTTACCCCATTGAGAACCTGCGTTTCGTACCCGGAATGGAGGATACGGAGTTCCAGATGTCGGCGGGCAGGGTGATGACCACGTCAATGGTGATGGTCAACGTCTTCGAGGCTTACGTCCTGAACGATGTATTCCTGGGAGACCTCGACCGCCAGCTGGTGGTAAACTACAATGATCAGAGGACAAAGATCACCGGTTTCCCGGGCATGAAGGTGGGTGATGTGAAGATACCCAATAACAATGCCGGGAACTGGGAGGATTGATGAGCAGGTCGCAGCTATATCCCCTGGAGCTCCTTGACGAGACCCTCGACATAAACGCGACAGACAATTACGACCTTACACTCGAACTTTCTGAAGAGGGCGTCTCCCTGGCGGTTCTTGACCTCCTTCGGGGCAGGTATGTCATGCTGAGACACTACCCTCGAGCTATTCCTGATGACACAGCCCTCAGGCCCATCGGGGAAATCATAGAGGCTGACGACTTCCTGAAGAGAAAATACCGGAAGGTATTCATCACCGTCCCTTCACTTCGCTACACCATGGTGCCCGCACCCGTATACGAGCCTGCCCTCCAGGAAGATTATTTCCGCTTTAACCATCACTCCGCCGAAGAGACGGAGATATACTCAAACAGGCTGGATTTTCCCGACGGGGTTGTGCTCTTCTCTGCGGAGACAGATGTTGTTGAGACACTTGCCTCACGATGGCGCGACGTCACACCATGGCATCACACCAGGCCGTTGCTGCACCATGTCTCGGCTGCATGCCGGTCCTCTGATGAAAGATATATTCACCTTCACTTTGAAAAGAGCTTTATCACGGTCATCATAACCGAGAACAGGAACCTTGTCTTTTGCAACAGCTTTGCCTGCTCCGCGGTCACTGACACTGGCTATTTTCTTTTTAACGTGCTTGACAGGAGAGGCATCGCAAGAGAGGAGACGATTCATATCAGCGGAACCATCGAGCCTTACAGTGAGAGCCATATCTCACTCCTGAACTTTGCGGAGAATATTAAATTCGCCGTACCGCTTATAAAGCACAGTTTCAGTTATGTAATGAATGAAGTGCATCTCCACCGCTGGCTCAATCTCTTCACTGCAGCATCGTGCGAATAATCGGAGGAAGACTCAAGGGACGGTTCATCGAGCCACCGGCAGGATTCAAGGCCCGGCCCACAACCGATTTCGCACGCGAAGGCCTGCTGAACATCCTCGACAACAGGTACGAATTCTCCGAGATATCTCTGCTCGACCTCTTCGGGGGCACCGGAGCCATCAGCTATGAATTTGCATCAAGGGGCACCACCGACATTGACATCATTGAGACCGACAGGCGCAACTGTGAATTCATCCGTCGCACCCTGCAGAGCCTGGAACTTACATCAGCCAAGGTACACCGGCTGGATGTGCGCGACTGGCTTAAGATATGCCATAAGAGCTATGACATAATATTTGCCGACCCACCCTATGACCTTAAGTGGCTGACAATGATACCCGACATGGTGCTGCGTTCCCGTGCCGTAACCCCTGCCACCCTCTTCATCCTTGAGCACCCGAAATCACTCGATTTCTCCTCACACCCATCACTGACCGAACACCGAAAATACGGAAACGTAAACTTCTCATTCTTCAGCAGAAGCAAGCCTGCCTCAGCCTGATTTTATGGTGCTTTGATATCTTTAACTTTTTTTTGCATTTTCCTCCAAAACTAAATGTGATAAATTGATATTTTAGCGGTCTTCATCTTGTTTATTCTTTTTATTACAAACTCTAACTTTTCAGAACATGAGAAAACTATTTTTAATGAGTCTGATCTCCTGTGTTTTGGGATTTTCTGCTGTCGGACAGCAGAATACCATTACCGGGGTAATTACAGACAAAGGTGACGGATTGCCCGTCATCGGTGCCACAGTCCTTGTCCAGGGTACCTCTGTTGGAACAGCCACAGACATGGACGGAAAGTACTCCATCACAGCAGAACCTGGCAATACCCTTGTTTTCAGGTATGTAGGGATGAAGTCACAGGAAATTGTGGTCGGCACCGGAAATGTTATCAATGTAACTATGGAACTTGATGATGTGGGCCTTGATGAGGTCATTGTCGTTGGTTATGGTTCGGCCATTAAGAGGGAACTCACCGGAGCTATCACCAAGGTTGAGACAAAGGGTATAGCCGAGATCCCTTCTGCCAGCTTTGAGTCGGCTATCCAGGGTAAGACCTCGGGTGTATTCATAGAGCAGGCCAGCGGAAAATTGGGCGAGACGGTGAAGATGAGGATCCGTGGGTCATCATCTGTCTCAGCAAACAACCAGCCCCTGTATGTAGTTGATGGTGTGCCTATCACAGCAGAAAACCTCTCCAATTCAGGGAACCAGCCTACCAGCCCGCTGGCTGACCTTGCAATGACTGATGTGGAGTCAATACAGATCCTGAAGGATGCATCAGCAGCAGCCATCTACGGCTCAAGGGCCTCAAACGGTGTGGTAATCATCCAGACCAAGAGAGGCAAGGCGGGTGCCACAAAATTTGATGTACAGTATACTACCGGTATCAGTGAGCCCAGCCGGATGGTTGAGTGGCTGAATGCCGACCAGTACCTTGAGCTCTTCAATGAGTCCATGGAGAACGTCTCCGTTGGCGGACTGGTATGGGATTGGCTTCCGAAGGAGGATATATGGGAAATGTATGTTGGCCCAACATGGGATGACGGTTACGATACCGACTGGCAGAAGGAGGCTTTTCAGAAAGGATCGCTCAACAGGATCAACGTATCCGGATCTGGTGGTACTGAAAAAACCCGGTATTATGCGGGCCTCTCATATGACGATACCAAAGGCATCCTTCTTGGCAACAACATGAACAAGATGAGCGCAAGGCTCAACCTTGACCAGCAGGCTACCGAAAAGTTCAGCTTCGGCATGCAGATGAACGTCATCCGCACTGAGATGGAACGCGTGCAGAACGACAACGCATTCGCTACCCCGCTGCAGCTCGTGGCACAGTCGCCCCTCACCCCTGTCTATGATCCGGAGACAGGCGAGCTGAATACTGAGACCATTTATTATAACAGCCTTATATCCCTCAGGGACGAAACCAACAACCAGACATCGTTCAGGTCGCTGGCAAACATCTATGCTGCCTACAAGATTTATAAGGACCTTTCCTTCAAGAGCGAGTTTGGTACTGACATATATGACCTTAGGGAGAAGAATTTCTGGGGCAGGGAGACAATCACCGGCGGACCGGCAGGTGAAGCACAGAACCGTTCTGTCAGGGTTATCAACTATAACTGGGAAAACTACCTGACCTATATAAAGACGCTTGGCGTTCACCATATCAACCTCGTGGGAGGTATGTCATACCAGCAGTCAAACAGCATTGGTTCAGATATCGTCGGCAAAGGATTTCCTACTGATGATTTTACCAACATAAGCAACGCTGCCGAGGTAACTACCTACGGTGGATGGGAGGAAGCTACCTCATATCTCTCTTACTTTGCACGCGCAAACTACAAGATCAATGAAAAGTACTTCTTTACCCTCAGCGGCCGTGTTGACGGTTCGTCGAGATTCGGCATTGACAACAGGTTCGGATTCTTCCCTGCCGGCTCGGCCGGGTGGATAATCACCCAGGAGGACTTCATGTCAGGAATAAGGGATGTCCTGAGCTACCTGAAGGCAAGAGCCAGCTATGGTATCACAGGTAACTCGGGAATTCCCGATTATGCCCACCTTGCACTCTATTCAGGTGTCAATTATGCCGGTCGGACAGGACTGGAGGTAACGCAGCTGCAGAGCAGGGAACTGGGATGGGAAAATACCGCTCAGCTTAACCTCGGCCTTGACTTTGGCTTTTTTAACAACAGGATCACAGGTGAATTCGACTGGTACCAGAAGAAAACCACTGACCTGCTCCTTTACAGAACCCTTCCCGCAACATCGGGCTTTGAAGGGGTCTGGAGCAACGTGGGTGAACTGGAGAACAAGGGTGTGGAATTCTCAATCCATTCAAACAACCTTACCGGTGAATTTATCTGGACAACAGACTTCAACATGGCGTTTAACAAGAACACCATCATCGACATAAACGGACCTGAGATCACACCCAACTCGATCAACTATGTTATGGAAGGTCAGCCTATAGGTGTATTTAATATCGTTAAATATGCAGGTGTGGATCCGGAAAACGGTGATGCCCTTTACTATATCAGCGCCGACAGCGATGAGACAACAAACAACTACAACATTGCCGAGAAGCAGATAGTTGGATCGCCCAACCCTGACTTTACAGGCGGTTTCAACAACTACTTTGAATATGCAGGCATAGATCTCAACGTGCTTATCAGCTTTGTATACGGCAATGAAATCTACAACGGTGCCGGTGTTTACCAGTCGGCCAACGGCGACTGGTTTGACAACCAGACGGTGGACCAGATGAACAGATGGCAACAGCCGGGCGACATCACAGATGTGCCCCAGGCACGCCTTGGCGACGGAAACGGCACGAAGGAGTCAAGCAGATATCTCTCAGACGGTTCATATGTCAGGTTCAGAAACGTGAACCTGGGTTATACACTGCCCAAGAGTCTGACGTCACGGATTAACATGTCCTCAGTAAGAGTCTATGTTGGCGTTCAGAACCTCTATACGCTGACAAAGTACAAGGGATGGGACCCTGAAGTAAACTATCTGGGAGCCGGCAGGTCAACGCAGAACAACAACATTATCCAGGGTTATGATTTCTACACTGCACCGCAGGCAAGGACCTATACTCTTGGTATAAACCTCTCATTCTAACGCTAAATACCAATAGTCATGAAAAATATAATAAGCAAATACAAATTCTGGATATTGATTGTTCCGGTATTGGCAATGCTGTTCTCATGCACAGAGAAGCTTGAGATTAAGCCAAAACAGTCAATCGACGCAGAGGTGGCCCTCACCACTCCTGACAACATAAAGGCTGCCCTGGTGGGTGCATACCTCCAGGCAAGCAGCGACGGAATCTTCGGATCGTACTTAAATGAGTACAGTGAACTGTATGCCGCAACTACAGACCTGAAATTCATGGGCACATATCAGCAGCCACGTGAGTTTATCAACAAAGAAGCCACTACAACAAACAGCTTCGTTGAATATACCTGGACAGAGGCCTACAGTCTCATTAACACATGCAATACACTGTTGCAGGATGATGTCATTGCGCTGCTGGACAGCGACGATGCCGACCTGGTTAAGGGTGAGGCTCTGTTCCTCAGGGGCTGGACTATATTCGAACTGACCAGGATCTTCGGACTTCCCTATGAGCCAAATCAGTCAAACAACCAGCCGGGTATTCCCATTGTGCTGACCCCCACCAGTGATGTGGCAGATGCTGTACCGGTGCCAAGGAACAGTGTGGAGGAGTGCTATCTGAGAGCGGAACAGGACCTCATCGCTGCACGCGACCTGCTGCCTGACGAAAACGGCGTCTATGCCTCATCAATGACAGCAAGCGCCGTGCTTGCCAGGCTGTACCTCCAGACGGGAAACATGGCCTCGGCAGCCAATGAAGCCAACAGGGTCATAGAGAGTGATCTGTTCGGACTGACGGCTACTCCACTGGGAGCCTTCAACAATGCAGAGAATTCGGTTGAGGACATCTTCGCCATTCAGAAGAACATAAACTCAAGCATTGGATGGCTGCCTGTGATGTATGCATCCCTGGCCGGCGCAGGCAGGGGAGACTATGAGATCCAGCAGGTGTTTCTCAACAGGTTCGCTCCGTCTGACCTTCGAGGTATGTATCAGTCTGATACCGAGACAGGATATACTATCGATAATATCACGATGATGTATTACAAGGGTGTTGGAACAATCCTCAACAATGGTGGGATCAACACTTCCAAGTGGGGCGACTACTATAGGAATATTCCCCTCATCAGGCTCGCTGAGATGTACCTCATAAGGGCAGAGGCCAACTTCGAAAATCCTGCAGCAGACGTAGGTCCGAACACCCCGACAGAGGATATCAACATTATCCGCGACAGGGCCGAGGCGCCACTTTACACTACGGAAGTGACCCGGGAACAGATAAGGGAGGAGAGATACCTCGAACTTTGCTGGGAAGGGCACCGTCTGCATGACCTCAAGAGGTGGGAGATGAATATCGGTGGCTTTGCATACGATGCCGGTAACCTTATACTTCCCATACCCTTCCGCGAGATGGAGGTCAATAATCTCCTTGAGCAGAACTCGTGGTATTCAGCAGGTAAATAGAGTTTTAGTCTGTCTATATAAAAAGGAGGGTGGCTTTGGCTTCCCTCCTTTTTTCTTCTCATGATGCTCATGGTTCAGTCGGCAGTCGGCAGTCGCATGCGGCAGTTGGCAATCGCAGTCGGCAGTTGCAGTCGACAGTCGGCAGTCGGCAGTTGCAGTCGGCAGTCGGCAATCGCAGTCGGCAGTCGGCAGTCAGGACTGAAGACTGGTGACTGTAGGCTGAAGACTGAAAATCAGGACCTTTAGACTTTCAGACTGTTTATCGCCTCCAGCACTCTCTCCGGCGTAAACGGAACCCTGAAGAGCCTGGCGCCGGTGGCGTCAAAGATGGCGTTGCCCACTGCCGCACCTACGCCTATAATTGCAGGTTCACCTCCACCCTGCGGCGCCTGGTCCTTCCGGTCCATGATGACGCAGTCAAGCTTCGGCAACCATGAGAAACGCGGTATCTCGTAGCTGTCGAAGTTCCTGTCGCGAATGTTGCCTCCCTCGTACTTCACCTCCTCGGTGAGCGTGTATCCGAGTCCCATGGTAAGGCAGCTCTCCATCTGCAACAATGCACCCTGCGGATTGACACAGAGTCCCATATCCTGGGCACATGCCAGCCGTAACACCTTCACCTTCCCCGTATTCCGGTCAACCTCCACTTCAGCCATGTGGGCCACCCAGGTGCCTGCGTCCGTACCGCAGGCAATGCCTATGCCTCTTCCTGAAGGAGTCTTGCCGGGTACATATCCGAATTTCTCTGCCACCGCTTTCAGGACACCGATCATCTTCTCATCCCTGAGGTTCTTCAGCCGGAACTCCAGCGGGTCGATACCTGCCGTTGCGGCCATGATGTCAACCTGAGTCTCGCGTGCGAAGGTGTTGGTGTTGTTGTTGGGTGCCCGCCACGCTCCGGTGCCAAATGGATGGACAGGATATCTGTCTCTATCTTCACTGTAGCTGGTGATCCGGTTATGTGGCACATCATATATCACATCCGCACCTCTTGTCCCTGCAAGATAAACATGGTAATCCCACAGAAGGAGCTTTCCCTCGCTGTCAATACCCGATTTCACCTTCACCACCGATGCCGGATGGAAGGTGTCATAGAAGAACTCCTCATCGCGGGTCCAGGCCACCATCACCGGTCTTCCGGTCATACGCGCCAGCTTTGCAGCCTCGACACCCTGGCGGTGAGGACTCTTACCTCCGAAGCCGCCGCCGACGAAGGGAGTAATAACCCTCACCTTCTCCAGCGGCAGGCCAAACTCCCTCACCAGGCTGTCCTGCAACCCGAAGGGCGACTGTGTGGAGGCCCAGACCGTCAGCTTGTCTCCCTCGAAACGGGCAAGGGCTGTGTGCGTTTCGATGGGAGCATGTGCAAGATAAGGGTCGTGGTATTCCTGTTCGAACAGCCTGTTGCATATTTCCGGTGCCGCCTCAATATCTCCTGCACTGCGCACAACATTGACCCTGTACTCACCTTTGTTGATGTGATCAAAGACCGTCTCATCGCTGACCTTCATCTCATCAAAGGCGTACTCTGCGTCTATCCGTACCACAGCCAGGTCAACGAGGTCACGCTCTTCACTCAGCACTGCAATGAAGTCGCCGTCGCGAACGACCCTTACCCCTTCGATTGCCTCGGCACCGGAGAGGTCGGCAGAGACCAGTGTCGCCCCGTGCGACGGAGGCCTGAGTATACGTGCATGAAGCATGCCCGGCAGCTTCAGGTCGCCGGTATATTTGGTACGACCCGTGACCTTGTCGTAGGCATCACTGTGCTTCAAAGGCTTGCCCACTATGGTAAATTTGGTATGATCCTCCACCGGTGGTTTGACATCAAGATATTTTTCCAGCCTCTTTCCCTGTGCCAGCTCTCCGTAGGTGACACTCTTCGAGGCATTCCTGACATCAGCAACTATGCCGTCTTTCACCCCGAGCTGCCCGATTGGTATTCCAAGCTTCTCAGAGGCCATCTGCACCAGTACTGCCCTGGCTTCTGCCGCCGCGGCCCTCATGGCCGGACCGAAGGCACGGGTGGTGAGAGAGCCCCAGGTGCCTGCGTCCCATGGACACAATTCAGTATCACCCATAATTATCTTCATCTTCTCAAGAGGCACATTAAGTTCATCGGCCATCATCTGCGGCAACGAGGTGACAATCCCCTGTCCCATCTCAATCTTGCCGGTGAAGCAGGTGACTGTGCCGTCTTCAGCGATGTGCAGGAAAGCATTGTAATCTTTCGTCAGCGTCCTGCGCTGCTCAGCCGGCAGTGCGAGCAGGCTGCCATAGCTGAACGGGTTGAACAGCAGCACTATTCCTCCTCCCAGTATCTTGAAGAAGTTTCTTCTTTTGATTCCTGTTCCAGCCATTGCGGCTCTTTCAGTTAGTTTTTCCCTCTTCATTTCTTCTCTCCTCCTTTCATTTTTTCAGCTGCATCCTGTACGGCATCTATGATGCGTGTGTGTGCCCCGCACCTGCAGAGATTGTCTTCCAGTCCGGAGATGATCTCTTCACGCGTGGGAACCGGATTCTGTTTCAGCATTCCCACGGAAGTAAGTATCATACCCGGAGTGCAGAATCCACATTGCAATGCATCATGATCGATGAAGGCCTGCTGCAGCGGGTGCAGTATGTCACCCTGCTCCAGTCCTTCGATGGTGATCACACTTTTACCTGCCACGTCACTCACGGGCATCATGCATGATCTTGCCGGCTCATTGTCGATCAGCACGGTACAGGCGCCGCAGAAACCAATACCGCAGCCGTATTTTGTACCGGTAAGACCGAAATGATCCCTTAAAACCCACAGGAGTATCCGGTTAGGGTCGGTAACCAGCTCTACCTCCTCACTGTTCAGTTTGAATCGGATCGTCTCTTCCATCTCTTGTTTATTATATTGAGTTCATTCAAATAGTCTTCCCTTGTATCTATGTCCCTCAGCACTGAAGGATCGTCTGTTTCAGCCTCGAACACATCGCCCGGATTTCGTGCCGCTAACGCGCGGAGCCCCTCATTCTCCGGCAGTGTCATAACCTCCTCCCTGTATCTGCTGTCTATCAGCAGCGGGTGGCCCCGTCTGCCCCTGTAAGCCGGCATCACTATCCCCTTCCCCGACTCCAGCCGGGCAGCTATCACCCTGTTAATCTCACCGGCTTCTATCATCGGCTGGTCGCCCGGCATCACAATCACCGCTGTGCAGCCATCAGGGAGTGCATTAAATCCGCATCTCACCGATGAAAGCATTCCACTTTGGTAATCTTCATTATAGCAATGAACTACATTGTAGCGGGATGTAATGTTCTTGACACCTTCTTTTTCAGCGCCCAACACCAGCACCACTCCACAGACCTCAGAAGAGAGAACATTCTCGACCACCTGTTCAATGATGGTCTTCCCCTTCCAGGGCAAAAGCATCTTAGGCGCGCCCATCCGTAATGACTCACCTGCTGCCAGCACTATCGCCCATACCCCTTTCATCCCACTCCCATAATTCAACACAAAGCTCTGCTGCCTCTTAATTCTTAATTCTTAATTTTCAACTCTTAATTCTCCTCACCCTTACCAGTTGTGCCGCTATACTCACCGCAATCTCCTCCACCGTCTGTGATCCTATCTCCAGCCCGATGGGTGTGAATATCTCATTCCACTCTGCCTCTGTGGCCCACTTATTCTCAAGGAATTTCGCACGCATGGTTGCCACCTTGACCTTGCTTCCCATAAGACCGACATATGCAGCTCCGGATCCTATGCACGGCTTCAGAGCTTCGGCATCCTGGCTGTGCCCGCGTGTTACAATGACCACATATGTATCCTTGTCCTTGGACAGCTCTACCATGGCTTCGCCAATATCCTTGACTATTATATTATCGGCATCAGGGAGGTTTCGTCTGTTTGCAAACTCACTGCGATCGTCTATCACTGTAACCTCAAAGCCAAGAAATCTACCCATGTGCGACACCGCCTTGCCCACGTGTCCGGCACCCGCAATTACCAGGCGCGGCAGTGGGAACACAGGTTCGAGCAAGAACCCTGTGGACCCGGCGGATTCCGAGGCGGGGAATTTTATCTCCCTGTATCCTGTTTTACCGCCGAAGGTGATTATATCCGCAGCCTCCTCCATGATTCTTTCGCGTGACTCCGACGGCAGAGGCAGGTCGGTCTTTCCGGTGGTCCAGTAGCGCTTTATCTGCATGGAACCATCACCTGATGCGGAGACTCTGGTGACCAGCACGCCGGGTGATCCCTCCACTATACTCTGTTGCATCTCTCTGAAGACCCCTATATGCTTCAGAGGGTGAGCGTCGACCAGTATGGCAAGCGTGCCTCCGCAGAGAGCCTCTTCCGGGTCAGTGGCATCCTTGTAAAGGTTAAAACCCAGAAGAGCTGACTCGCCTGTAACGGCACACCGGTCAGCATAGTCTCTCACCTTGTTCTCCACTACGCCGCCTCCCACGGTGCCGGTAATGAGTTTTCCGTTAACAAATAATGCGGAGCTACCCGGTTTCTGGGGCGTCGATCCGCTGGACGCAGTTACTGTTGCAAGCACGACCCCCTTCGTAAGTGGGTCGGTCCCGGCTATCTGGAAGTAAATATTTTTCATATACAGGTTTCAGAACAAATATATAAAACCCCGCGGATTGCAGTCAGTAATTATCGTATTTATCAGTGGTTTAACATGGCGATTCAAGGTGAATTTCCGCGGTTGACAGGACCGAAAGATATAATTGATAAAATATTTTGAGGAATGGAAAAATGCATTAATTTTGCATCGCTTTTGGTGCGGTAGTTCAGTTTGGTTAGAATATCGGCCTGTCACGCCGAGGGTCGCGGGTTCGAGTCCCGTCCGCACCGCTGAAAGACAAAGATAGACCGCTGAATTTCAGCGGTTTTCTTGTTTTTTGACTCCATCCTTGTGTCCATAGCTGTGTCCATAGAAAAGAGTGCAACTAATTAAATAGGATTGGTATGAAATCACAATATTAAATCAACGTGGTGGAATGCAAGGACTAGAATTACTGTGTGCTTGGCAAATTTTACAACTACAACTTGAATCAGTAAAGTGCCTTATTCCAACAGCCCTACCAGACTTTCTGTCGGCTCTTTTGAAAATTTCGTTAAATAATTCTTCCTCTCCATTCTCTAAATACCTTCGAATCGAATATGCACAGACATCCGCGAGCTGAATCATGCTTGTAAGTTCCGAGTTTACAAATAATGGAGTTTCAATAATGTGATTAACTGATGTCCAAAAAGTCCCATGCTGGTGGAATTTTTTCATTAGCTCAGTGTGCTTTTTTGCAATGGTATCATTATTGTCGTGTACTAACAAGCCATAGTCTTTTTTTCCCGGTTCCTTTTTTTCACAACTAAGATACCGCTCAAGTCTTGAAACCAATTGTTCGAATGCCTGAGCATCAATAGTTATAGGGGTTCTCCGTGGGTCAAAGTACACTTTGTCTATACATTCAGCAAATAGCCGTGTAAACCCCCATGAGCCAATCTGTTTAGCAACTTCAAAAACGAAATCCTTACGTTGAGAAAGAGTTAAATGGATATATGCTTCGGTTTGTCGGTAATTCTTCTTCAATTGTTTTAAAGCGCCCTTGTTTGTTGCTCTTTGATGTCGAAGAATTTCAATTTTACGCAGTTTTTCAACTTCTGTTCTTCTTTGTGAGTAGGATAAGGTTTCAAAATCTGGAACTTTATTCTGTTCGTTATATATTCGTAATATCCATCCAGTATGAATTTCAGCAGTTGATAGTTGAAACTTTGCCTTTATAGTTTGAATTTTCCTTTCACATTCATTCCATTTTCTGATTGGAATCGTTAGGCCAGCTAGTACAAAATGAGAGGTGTTCCCCGGTATGGCAGAGGTTCCAGATTCATCAACGTAGCATAAATACATATGTCTATAAAATGAAAAAAACGACTGGCGAATGGGATAAAT
>JAVEXM010000026.1:0-29509 GCA_034004025.1 Bacteroidales bacterium | reverse complement strand
TATCCAGTTTGCCTCCCACAGAGAGAGTTATCTCATCACCCACGTTATATTGCCATGCTTCTTCAGATGCCTGGGCGTCGCGCACTGAGACATATGAAGTCATGTCACTCCCCTGTTCCACCAGCGCCTTAAGTATCCAGGTGCTCTCCCCCGGTGTCCCTGCCGAGGGTGCGTCGGCAACGTCGCAGAAGACCACTGTCCCGAAGGCGCGCCCCAGCTTCTTGTCGCGTGCAATGGCAACCGCCTCTTCGGGGCTGTCACCGGCAGGCTGCGGCACATCACGCACTGCCCAGGCCATGTCGGATAGTTCATCGGCCAGTCTGCCTGCCAGTTCACGATTGCCGTCGGTGATGGCTATGGTGCTGTAACCCAGTTCAGGCTCATCTATCCATATATGTACCGGGAAGAATGAGACAGAGAGAATCTCATCCTGTTTTTCCATCTTCTTCATCCTTGCAAAAATCGGGCGGAACGGCTGAAGGAAATCGACATTGATGCCGCCACCCTTGAGAAGTTTCATCTTGTTGACCACCATTACCGGATCAATCTCACCCATCACACTTCGTATCAGCAGGTCGCCGGCACGGTATGCAGTCTTGAAATGATCACGGTGGGGATTGGTATGATAACCGACAATTATATCAGCATTCTCAGCCCTGCGCCTGGTGACATTGGCGTGCAGGTCGAAGCTAACGGCTATGACAGTCTCAGGGCCTGCTGCCTCCCTGACAGCTGCTATCAGATCACCCTCGGGGTCGAACATACCCTGAACGCCCATGGCTCCGTGCAGTGACAGGTAGATGCCGTCCACCCTCTCCTGGTTCCTGATCCCGTCAAGGATCAGATTTTTGATTTTTGCGTAGAACAGGCTGTCGACAGGTCCGCCCGAAAGCGATTTTGCCTGTACCAGGGGTATCGCCTTCACCATGCCCATGCCTCTCTTTTCAACAACAGAGAGGAAGCCGGCAAGCTGTTTATCCTCCTCAATGGCAGATGCAACGACATCTTCCCCGTAGAAGAGGTGGTCAGCCTTGAAATTACGTTCTTCGGTGATGACAGGAGAAAAACTGTTCACCTCGTGCATCAGTTCTGCATAGAGGATTGTCTTCTGCCCATCCGTCTGTGTGCCGGTATCGGGTCCCGAACATGATATCAGTGAAATTACTGTCAAACTAATAATTACCTTGGTCAAAAGATTGCTCATGATAAAAGGGTTAAACCATAAAAACATTAAATTTTCAGCCAAAAGTAATAAAAACACAAACACACAAATATGAGAGAACAAAAGCAGAGAGGATCAGTTATCATGAAAACGGTGCCGTTCTTCATATTGATCATGGCAGTTGTCTTGCCTCTGCAGGGTCAGGCTGACTACCAGGCCTTTCATGCCGGGAGTCTAAAAACCAACAATACGGGCATGTATATTCTGGGCAGCTGGGCTGTGGCCAACATGGCTGCCGGTGCATATCTCTGGTCCACCGCTACAGGAAATACGAAATATTTCGGCCAGATGAACCTTTTCTGGAATGTCGTTAACCTGTCGATAGCCGGTTTCGCACTGTATGGCAACTACACAACCGACTTTTCAACCATGGCGGGTGATGAGCTTCTTGCCAGGCACCTGAAGACCGAAAACCTGCTACTGATAAACTCGGCACTCGATATAGGGTATATAGGAGCCGGCTTCCTGATGAGGCATCTCTCCGACAAGTCAGTCAACAGGGGTGATCTTCTCAGAGGCTACGGCAACTCTGTGATTCTGCAGGGAGGCTTCCTGCTGGTCTTTGATCTGGTCATGTACGGCATCATGCGGGGTCAGAGGGTTGACTTCCTCCGCGACATGGGAATGGCACTGACTTCGGACAACTTCACGGTAGGCTTTCATCTCACATTCTGAAACAACCAGCAGTATGAGGATTCTTCTCACCGGCGCAACCGGATATATAGCAAGGAGGCTGCTGCCGGTGCTGCTTGCCGGAGGACATGAGGTGATCTGCTGTGTGCGCGATGCCGCTAGGTTTGACACATCAAGGTTCAGGACTGACCGCCTGAGAGTGATCACGGTAAACTTCCTTAACAGCGATTCTCTTTCGATAATTCCGGAGGATATTGATGCTGCGTACTATCTGATCCATTCAATGTCAACGACTATTGGTGAGTTTGACAGGATGGAGAAGGAGTCGGCAGTCAACTTCAGGGAGAGGATGAACATGACCAGGGTGAGACAGGTGATCTACCTCAGCGGCATTGTCAACACCGAAGCCCTGTCAAAGCACCTGGGCTCGCGCAAGACGGTGGAGGATGAGCTCTCCAGGGGCTCGTACCATCTCACGACACTCAGGGCCGGTATCATTCTTGGCAGCGGCAGTGCATCGTTTGAGATAATACGTGACCTCGTCGAGAAGCTCCCGGTTATGGTAGCCCCGAGGTGGCTCAAGACCAAATCGCAACCCATTGCTGTTCAGAACGTAATTGAGTATCTCAGTGGGGTACTGATGAGAGAAGACACATTTGACAGCAACTATGACATAGGCGGGCCGGACATTCTGACCTACAAGGAGATGCTGCTGAGATTTGCCGCCGTCAGGAACCTCAGGCGAAAGATATGGGTGGTGCCGGTAATGACACCGAAACTCTCATCATACTGGCTCTATTTTGTCACCTCCACCTCATACAAGCTGGCCGTCAACCTTGTTGACAGCATGAAGGTAGAGGTCATATGTAGGGAGAATGACCTCCATGAGAGACTCGGAATCAAGCTTATGGGGTTTGATGAGGCTGTCAGGAATGCCTTTGACCGGATAGAACAGCAGGCGGTACCCTCGAGCTGGACCGATGCCCTTTCGCTGCCGCTGCTTGAGAGAGGCCTCTCTGATCTGGTGAAGGTCCCGGTCTTCGGTTGTTTTCATGATATCAGAAAGAGAAAGATAACCGACGAACATGCAGTTCTTTCCAGGATATGGTCTATAGGCGGAAAAACCGGCTGGTACTATGCCAACTGGCTATGGGGTCTGCGAGGATTCCTTGATAAGCTCTCGGGCGGCGTTGGACTGCGCAGGGGAAGGAAAAACAGCATTGAGATCTCACCCGGAGACTCCCTCGATTTCTGGCGTGTCCTTTACGCTGACCGGGAGGAGAAGAGGCTTTTGCTTTATGCAGAGATGAAGCTGCCGGGGGAGGCGTGGCTGGAGTGGAAGATTGAAGAGGGGACGCTGTTACAGACTGCCACCTTCAGGCCGCTGGGGCTGAAAGGGCGTTTGTACTGGTACTCGGTGATGCCATTCCATGAGCTGATTTTCCGGGGCATGATAAAACGAATCACTTCATGAATAATCCTGTTGACAGGAGAAAACCTGCTACATATGGAAAAAACAACCTTTGACCTGCTGGTCTGGATATGGACAGCCACAGCGCTGATCATCTTCCTTGTGCTGCTGTTTGTCACTGCTCCGTTTGGCAGACACTCTAAAAGGACATGGGGCCCGATCATCCCCGACAGGCTGGGCTGGATTATTATGGAGATACCTGCACCCATGATATTCCTGGGGCTGGTTATTACCGGGGATGCACCGAAGAGTGTCACAGTCTGGATTGTCACAGGACTCTACCTGCTCCACTACTTCAACCGGGCAATCGTTTACCCCTTAAGGATCCGGACCGCGGGCAAGGTCATGCCGCTGGTGGTGGCTCTGATGGCTGTCTTCTTCAATTTTGTCAATGCAGGGTTCCTGGGATACTACACCGGTACGCTCCATACTCATTACAACGTGGAATGGCTGACTGATCCGAGGTTCATTGCAGGACTGCTTCTCTTTCTCACGGGGATGGTGATCAACATCACATCGGATGAAAAGCTGATCCATCTGCGAAAGAACCGGAGCAACGGCTACCGCATACCGCAGGGAGGTTTGTTTGAGAAGGTGAGCTGTCCCAACTTTATGGGAGAGATAATAGAATGGGGCGGATATGCCATTCTCTGCTGGTCTTTGCCGGCCTTCTCCTTCTTTGTCTGGACGTTCTGCAACCTGGTGCCCAGGGGGCTCTCCCACCACAGGTGGTACAAAAACTATTTTCCGGATTATCCTGCGGAAAGGAAAGCTGTTTTCCCCTATATTTTGTAAATTTCACGGTGACTTATCAACTGCGATGAAACTTACATGAGCAGCAACGCACAAGAGGAATGACTTTTTTTCATGCAGGTTCCATTCGACCAATGAAATAATAGAAAATAAACGAATGAAAGACAGTTATCTCAGCTACAGGTTTCGGTTTCTCTGGCTCGCGGTGTTTGCGGTTGCCATGGGTTTCCTTGAAGCCATTGTGGTGGTTTACCTGAGAGAGCTTTACTACCCTGAAGGTTTTGCCTTTCCCCTGAAGCTCATGTCGCCCGACCTGGTCGCCATTGAGTGGATCAGGGAGATCGCCACGCTGGTGATGCTTGCTGGTGTGGGTATCATCGCCGGGAGAAACAATCTGCAGCGGCTCTGGTATGCTCTGTTCGCCTTCGGTGTATGGGATATATTCTATTACGTTGCCCTTAAGCTGCTGATCGGCTGGCCTGCCTCCCTCCTCACCTGGGACCTGCTCTTTCTCATACCGGTCTCGTGGCTGGGACCGGTGCTTGCCCCGGTGCTGAATTCAGTGACCATGATCATTATGGCCCTGCTTCTGGTGGCAAGAGAGGAGAAAGGTTTCTGCGTAAAGGTTCGTCTCACTGACTGGATTCTCATTTTCGGCGGTGCTCTCATAATTCTTTACACATACCTGATCGATTACTCCAGGCTTATCATACAAAGCGGGATATTGGCACGCGGAAAATCACAGGAGTCGGCAGATCAGCTGATGACATTGATAACAAGCTACATGCCTGACAATTACAGGTGGCCGGTCTTTATTGCCGGAGAATTGATGATAGTGGCTGCCATTTTGATTATTTACATTCGAAGCCTCAAGCACCAATAAATTCAAACCGTCAGCCGGCATCGCTCCGGCTGCGGTCAATCTGGTGCCTCGCAACCATGGCTGCCAGTTGAATAAAAAAAGGAAGACTGCCGGATTGGGGCGCCGGCAGTCTTCGCTGCATTAAAACGGACTTGTGGAAAGAAAGACAGTTGGAAGCTGTCGCCGCTTCCTGTATCGTTGCCGCTGCCGGGTGCACTTTTAAAAAGTCACCCGGCAATGACAGAACAAAGTTTATGAATGAATTATGAAGATTTGATGAAATCCGGAAAAATTTGCATTCTGAAACTCAATGGAAAAATTCATACTTTTAGGTCATATACAAAACAGCATAATGATGTGCAACTTCAAATCAATGAATAACCGCCTGCTTGTAACGGCAATAATATTTTGTCTCCTGCCAGCGGGTCAACTTTTTTCGCAGGATGCTCCGGCAGATAAGACTACATGCGGCCCACCGAAAGGCACACTGGTCATTGCCGGTGGCGGCAGGCTGTCGGATACTATAATAACGCGCTTCATCTCACTTGCCGGAGGAGAGGAGGCCAGGATAGTATATGTCCCCACGGCAGCCGGAGCAGAGAGCTATTCGGACAACGCTGCTGATTTTCTCAGATCACGAGGTGCAGGTAATGTCACAGTGCTTCACACTGACAGCCGCGATACGGCCAACAGTAACTTCTTCACCGCACCCCTACTGGATGCCACGGGTGTCTGGTTTGGCGGAGGACGACAGTGGCGGCTGGTTGATTCCTACAGGGGTACACTTACCGAAGAACTGTTCAGAGGTGTGCTTGAACGGGGAGGTGTCATCGGGGGCTCCTCTGCCGGAGCAACGATCCAGGGCTCCTTCCTTGCAAGGGGTGACACCGAAAACAACCAGATAATGATGGGAGACCACCAGGAGGGATTCGGCTACATATCCAATATTGCTATCGACCAGCATGTACTGGCCAGAAACAGGCAGTTCGACATGTACGGTATATTGCGTGAGCACCCGGAGCTGCTGGGTATAGGTATAGATGAGAATACTGCCGTGGTTGTGCAGAGAGATACCATGGAGGTTATCGGTGCCAGCTATGTACTTGTCTATGACGGCACATTCTGGTCGCGTGAGGGCAGCGACCTGAAGATCCTGCCGGAAGAGCAAATTCTCTTTTATTTACTCAGGCAGGGTGACAGGTACAATCTGAGAGAGAGAAAGATCCTTGACTGAGCTTCTGAGGGTCAGAGGCATGCTGAAAGCTACAATCTCAGGGAGAGGAAAGTCATCGGCTGAACTTATGCCGACCTGAGCCATGCTGACAGCTACCATCTGAAAGAGAGGAAAGTCATCGGCTGGAACTTTTGTCGGTCAGTGCAGGCTGACACGTACAATCAGAGAAAGAGGGAAGTCGCCGACTGTACTCTTGGCGATCCGGGCATGCTGACAAGAATAAACGGCAGCAGAGGAAGGTCATCGATTGATTTTTATGTAAGTTTATTGGCTCAGATAAAATATTAAGATTGATGAAGAAAATTGTTTTGATAGCTGTTTTGACGCTGGCATGCAGCGTTCTCTGGTCACAACCTCTGGCCACAAAGGATATAGACAGACTGGTGGAGACAACCATGCAGGAGTTCAACGTTCCAGGCATAGCCGTGGCTGTTGTTAAAGATGACGTGGTGATCCACATGAAAGGGTACGGTGTCAGCTCAGTTGCCACCGGCAGCATGACTGACGAAAACACACTCTTCGGGATAGCCTCCAACTCGAAGGCCTTTACCGCGGCTGCACTGGCGATACTTGTGGATGAGGGAAAGCTTACCTGGGATACGAAAGTCATTGACCTCATACCGGAGTTCAGGCTTTACAACTCCTATGTCACCGAAGATTTCAACATAAAAGATCTGCTCACGCACCGCAGCGGCATGGGTCTCGGTGCCGGGGACCTGATGCTATGGCCCGACTCCTCATCCTTTACAAGAGAAGATATAATCCACAATCTCAGGTACCTGAGACAGGTCTCGCCGTTCCGGACGAAGTACGATTATGACAATCTGCTATATATCGTTGCAGGCGAGGTTGTTGCAAGAGTCTCCGGGAAGAGCTGGGAGCAGTTCACAGAGGAGAGGATCATGGAGCCCCTGGGTATGAACAGGTCAGCTGCCTCACTTGGCAGGATAAAGGAGCAGTCAAACATCATCGATGCACACGTGCCTGTTGACGGTGTTTTGAAGGTCGTATCAAGATATGAAAGTGACCTGATGAACCCGGCAGGGGGCATCTGGAGCAGCGTGGCCGATATGAGCAGGTGGGTCATCATGCAGATGAACCGCGGCAAATACGGGCCGGGGCTTGAAAAGCAGATTTTCTCGGAGAATGTTCACAGGGAGATGTGGACTCCGCAGACCATAATACCCGTCAGGTCACCCGGAGCCTACAGGAGCCACTTTGCAGGCTACGGCCTTGGCTGGCGCCTGACCGATGTCAGCGGTTACCTCCAGGCCTCTCATACGGGTGGATTGTCGGGCATCGTAACGCAGGTGACTCTGATCCCGGAGCTGAAGCTCGGAATAATTGTCCTTACCAACCAGCAGGCCGGCAGCGCCTTCACTGCCATAACCAACACCATCCTGGACGGATATTTTGGCATCACGGGCAACGACTGGGTCAGACAGCTGAGCGACAATGCCCGCAGAAGAGAGGCTGAGGCAAAGAAGATCACCGATGAGGTGTGGGCCCGGATAGAAGCCCGGCAGAGCAGCGGATCAGAGACCATTGACCCCGCGCCCTATGCCGGTCATTACACCGACAACTGGCTGGGTGATATAATAATCTCCCACACTGACGGGAAAATGAGGTTCAGGTCGGTCAGGTCACCGAAGCTGAGAGGCGACATGTTCTGGTATACAGGCAACACCTTCATAATCAAATGGGACGACAGGTCGATGGATGCTGATGCCTGGGCCATATTCACCCTTGACAGGGAGGGCAGGCCATCGGAGATAAGGATGGAGGCTATCTCGCCGCTGACAGACTTCAGCTATGACTTCCTTGATCTCCTCTTTACCAGAAAGGAAAACTGACAACATAGTTCCCGCCCATGAAGAAACTGCTTTTCACCTGCCTTTTTGTTCTTTTCTCCGTCATCTCACTGTCGCAACCTCTCTCGTCGAAAAAGATTGACAGGCTGACGGAGAGAGTACTGAAGGAGTTCAACGTACCCGGCATAGCCGTGGCCGTGGTAAAGGATGGTGAAGTGATCCACATGAAAGGTTACGGCGTCAGGTCTGTCGCCACCGGCGGGAAGACCGATGAGAAGACCCTTTTTGCCATAGCATCAAATACAAAGGCATTCACCGTGGCAGCCCTGGGTGTACTGATAGACGAAGGAAAAGTGACCTGGGATACCAGGGTTATTGATATTATTCCGGAGTTCAGGCTTTACAACCCCTATGTCACTGAAGATTTCAGCATCAGGGATCTCCTCACCCACCGCAGCGGGCTGGGACTCGGCGCCGGTGACCTGATGATGTGGCCAGATTCGGCCATGTTCACTGCTGAAGATATCATCAGAAACCTCAGGCATTTAAAACAAGCCTCGCCTTTCAGAACCAGGTATGACTACGATAATCTGCTATATGTTGTTGCCGGTGAGGTGGTTGAGAGGATCTCCGGAATGAGCTGGGAAGAGTTCGTGGAAACACGGATCATGAAACCTCTGGGGATGAGCGGCTCTGCAGCATCATTCAAAGGGCTGCGCGACAGATCCAATATCATTGATGCCCATGTCCCCGTCGACGGCAGGCTTCAGGTCGCTCCGAAGCAGGAAAACAGGCTTCACAACTCCTCGGGCGGCATCTACAGCAACGTCAATGACATGACCAGATGGGTCATCTGTCAGCTGAACCGGGGAAGGTACGGGCCCAACCTTGAAAAGCAGATCTTCTCAGAGGCGGTTCACAATGATATGTGGACTCCCCAGACGATTAAGCCCCTGTCTGCGAACGGGCCATATAACAGCCACTTCTCCGTCTACGGCCTTGGCTGGAACCTGACAGACATTAACGGTTATCTCCAGGTGTATCATACCGGCACTCATACCGGCATTGTTACCAGGGTGACAATGCTCCCGGAGCTGAATCTCGGTATCATTGTCCTGACCAACCAGCAGACGGAAGAAGCCCACAATGCCATCACATACTCCATTATTGACGGTTATCTCGGCATCAGGGGTGTTGACCGGGTGGAAGCACTGAAGGAGAGTCTCCTCCGGGCCCGCGAAGAAGCTGCCAGGATCACTGAAGAGGTGTGGGCAAAGGTTGAGGATCAGCGCTCAATGGCAGGCACAGGCGCGGATGCTGACAACTCCATATTCACCGGCAGATACACTGATCCGTGGTTCGGTGACATCATCATCTCCGAGGTCAATGGCAGGCTGAGGTTCAACGCGGTCAGGTCGCCGAGACTGAGGGGCGACATGTTCCATTATACCGGCAACACCTTCATTGTCAGGTGGGACGACAGAACCTTCGATGCCGATGCCTTCGCGATCTTCTCACTTGACAGGGAGGGCAGGCCATCGGAGATAAGGATGGAGGCGATCTCCCCGCTTACAGATTTCAGTTATGACTTTCACGATCTGGCCCTGAAGAAAAAGAAGTAACACATTTCCAAAACCTATGAGCTTCATTAATCTCAGCATCTTACTCTCGGCCATAATTGGCCTGGTCATCATAGCATGGATCAGGAGTTTTGACATCTACGAGAAAGAGACCTTCCTGGCAATGCTGTGGGCTTTTCTTGCCGGCGGCGCCACTTCGGTTTTCATTGCAATTGGCATCTACGAGATTCTCGGGGTCTTTGGCATTGATGACAGTGCGATAAGTACAACCATCGGTTCATTCCTGGTCATCGGGCCTGCGGAGGAATTTGCCAAGCTCGTCGGCCTGATGGTTGTCTACGGGCTTATCAGGAGGCAGTTCAACGAGCTCACTGACGGCATAATCTACATGGCCTGTGTGGCACTGGGCTTTTCCATCATTGAAAACTACTTCTATGCAAACTCCGGGGAGAACAGCCAGTATCTTCTCTTCTACAGGGTTTTCATAAGCACTCCGGCCCATATCTCCTTCAGTGTTATCGTCGGTTACGCCTGGTACAGGCACAAGATGGAGAATAGACCCGTCAGGATCGTCATCGGCGCCCTGCTCACTGCCAGCATTCTTCACGGTATCTTTGATGCACTGGCCTTCAGTCCCTACCTCAACTTCCTGCTGCTGATCTATCTTTACCTGATTATAAATCAGTCGCTGAAGATCATCCAGTACACCAATATCATATCTCCTTTCAGGCCCGCGTTCACTGAGCTGTTCGATCATCCCACCGGAGAGGCGGTGGCAGATCTGGAGTGTCCCTACTGCAAATCAGTAGCTCCAAAAGTGCTGTTCAAAAACAGTTATTTTACAGCCTGCAGGTGTGACAACTGCGGGCATCATATATCAAGTGTAAGGGATATCGGAAAAATTTTCAGGATCTTTGCCCCTGAATACAGGAGGTTCGGGAAGAAGCTGACAACGGTGAAACTAGGTGACGGTCGCACCTGGCTCAGCGTCTACGGCACAGCCTTCTTCAAAAACCGGGGTGGTTACGGTTTCTTCATGGCAGGCGATGTTGCTGACCGCCTGAGGGTTATCAATGATGCCGCCATCACCCGGTTCAGCAAAACCTCGTTCATATCGGGGAAAATGCTGAAAAGGATTTTCGAATGATGGCATTCAGGGCAAAGATCTTCGTTCAGATCTGAATGATGAGAGTATGGAAGATTTAACCCTGGTGCATATTTGTATGATGAGATCATGAAAGGCCCAACCAACGGAGAGAGTACTATGAAGACGCTTCTGTTCAATGCAACCTTTTTTACAGGGAGGGAGCTGATAAGTAACATGGCCCTGCTGACTGACGGCGGGAGGATCACCGGCTTTGCCGACCCTGCCACAGTCACCGGAGAGATTGAGAGAATTGACTGCAAGGGCTGCCTGGTGACTGCCGGTTTGATTGATCTTCAGATAGCCGGTGGCGGAGGATTTCTGTTCTCTTCGAGCCCCACCCCGGAGGCCCTGACAGCAATTACAAATTCCATTGTGGAGAGCGGTACCACGGGTTTCCTCCTGGCACTTCCCACCAATGATGCCGAAGTGTACCGCAAAGCCTTCCGTGCCGCTCATGAAAATCCTCATCCTGCCTTCCTGGGGTTGCATCTTGAAGGTCCCTATATCAGTATGTTAAAGAGAGGTGCGCATGCCAGGGAGCTGATCCGGAAGCCAACAGTTGAAGAGCTCACCGGGCTCCTTGCCGAAGCCGGCGGGAGCATCAGGATGATGACCGTGGCACCGGAGATCTGCTCTCCTGAGATAATCAAGCTGCTAAAGGATAGTGGCATAACTGTTGCGGCAGGACACAGTAACGCCACCTTCAGGGAGGCATCCGATGGATTCGCGATGGGGATAGAGAGCACCACCCATCTCTTCAATGCCATGTCTCCGTTGCATCACCGTGATCCCGGTCTTCCGGGTGCCGTTTTCTGGTCGGAGAGCGCCCGTGCCAGCATCATTGCCGACGGAATCCATGTCGATTTCACGATGGTTGCTATTGCCAAGAAGATTATGAAGGAGAGGCTCTTCCTGGTATCTGACGCCGTTGAGGAGAATGAGGCGGGAGCCTATCAGCATGTCAGGCAGGCTGACCGCTATACCCTTCCTGATGGCACCCTCTCCGGCGCCAGGCTAACGATGCTTGATGCCGTCAGGAACTGTATCACCCATGCAGGCATAGATAAGTATGAGGCGCTGCGGATGGCATCACTCTATCCGGCTCAGCTCCTCAAGGAGGACGGACGCGGTATCATAGCCCCTGGTGCCAGGGCAGATCTGATACTGACAGATGACAGAATGGAGATAAAAGGTGTATTTTTGAACGGCAGAATGGAATATAAAAATTAAAGTGATGGCACTTCTTGGAATAGATCTTGGAGGAACGAAGGTTGCCTTTGCACTCTTTGACTCTGAGGGCAACATACTTGACAGGGAGACCCTGACTCTTGACAGTCGCAAGGGCAGTGAGGTTGGACATCTGATCACCGTCACTGCAGCCCTGATGCTTTCCAGGACAGGGAAGAACGGTGACGCTGCGGAGGCCGTTGGCATCTCGGTGCCGGGCATCAGCCGGCGCGAGAGAGGAACGGTATGGGCACCCAACATCCCAGGGTGGGATGATTATCCGCTGTTGAAGGAGATGCAGGGCGTGGCTCAAGGCATACCCGTTATTATTGAGAGCGACAGGTCGTGCTATATCTCCGGTGAGATATGGAAGGGCAGCGCACAGGGATGCCGTGATGCCATTTACCTCGGCGTAGGTACGGGCATAGGTGCCGGCATAATCATCAACGGAGAGATACTTCACGGAGCTCAAGACATTGCAGGAGCTATCGGATGGATGGCACTGTCTCGTCCTTTTGAAAGCAGGTACACCGTCTGTGGCAACTTTGAATACTATGCCTCGGGAGAAGGCATCGCCCGGCAGGCAGCTGAGTACCTGGGGAAACACAGTGAATACGAAGGAGACCTGCGCAGGCCTGAACGGGAAAAGATAACCACACAGGATGTGTTCAATGCATGGAAGAAGGGTGACGCACCCGCATCGCGAATAATAGATCTGGCAGTAGAATACTGGGGGATGGCCTCCGCCAACCTGGTAAGCATCTTCAATCCCGAGAAGATCATCTTCGGCGGCGGAGTCTTCGGGCCGGCGGCAGAGCTGATACCGGCAATAAAGCAGGAGGCCGCCAAGTGGGCTCAGCCCATAAGCATCAAACAGGTGACCTTTGAACTGTCGGCCCTGGCGGGTGATGCTGGTGTCTACGGGGCAGCCTGGCTTGCAATGAAATTTCTTAACAGACAAACGGAAAACGGATGAGCGGCACATTCAACAGGAGAGTTGTATTCTGGTCGGCATGCCTCGGCATGCTTCTGTTCGGCATAGGCTTAATCATTCTCGGGGCAGTGCTGCCGGACCTGAGGATAAGGCACTCCCTTGATGCCGTCGAGGCCGGCACCCTCTTCTCGGTTCTTCCCATTGGTGTTATCATAGGCTCCCTCCTTTTCGGACCGGTGTGTGACCGCTACGGGTACGGGGCACTGCTTGCCACCTCGGCATTACTCATGTTTCTTGGGTTTGAAGGCCTCGCCTTCACCCACTCAAAATGGGTACTCTCCCTTTCCGTCTTTCTGTTCGGCATAGGCGGCGGAGCTCTCAACGGAGCCACCAATGCCGTTGTAGCCGACATAAGCGACACCGGAAAAGGAGCCAACCTGAGCCTCCTGGGCGTATTCTTCGGAATAGGTGCGCTGGGGATGCCTTTGCTGCTCAGTCTCTTAAGACAGTCTTTTGACTTCCAACCCATTGTAGCTGCTGCCGGATTGCTTGCGCTGGCTGCCTCTGTGCTCTTCCTGGTGGTAAAATTTCCACCGGCGAAGCAGGCTCAGGGCATCTCAATGAAACAGGTTGGCACACTGGTTAAGGATTTGACTCTCATTCTGATAGCCTTCTTCCTGTTTTTCCAGAGTGCCTTCGAGGGTCTCATTAACAACTGGACCACCACCTATCTGACTGAGCGTGCAGGAGCTCCGCCGAGTGCAGCGCTGATAGGACTCTCAGTATATGTGGCCGGTATGACAGTGATGAGGCTTCTTATTGGCAGTCTTTTCAGAAAGATGCCGGAGAAGAGGCTGCTAAGCATCTCATTTGTCATTATCCTGGCTGCGCTGCTGCTGTTCAGGTTCAGCAGTTCAATGGTGCCGGCGGCTGCCGGGCTCTTTCTGCTGGGTACAGGGCTTGCTGCGGGATTCCCCACCATGCTGGGTCTCGTCGGCAACAGGTATCCTGACCTGTCAGGTACTGCCTTCAGCTTCGTACTAGTGATAGCCCTGCTCGGAAACATGGCTGTGAACTATGCTATGGGACTCGTGGCCGAGAACTACGGCATCAGGCATCTCACAACCTTCACCTTTGCGGAACTGCTCATAATGGTGGTGATTGCAACTGCAATATTCAGAAGAATTACCAAAAACATATAATCACTTATTAAAACGGAAACTATGCTGGCACAGGAATGGCTGAAAAATGCAAGGGACGTAATGTCCCGTATTGAAGAGACACAGACGGATAACATACGCAAGGCTGCCGAAGTCATGGCTGACACCATTGAGTGCGGAAGATGGGTTCACACCTTTGGGTGCGGTCATGCCACACTTCCCATTGAGGAGATGTATCCCCGGATTGGCGGGTTTGTGGGGTTTCACCCCATGATTGAGATCCCGCTAAGCTTCTTCACGCACATCACCGGGGAGATGGGAGTACATCAGTTTGTATTCCTTGAAAGGGTTGAGGGTTACGGCGTTGAGATCATGAAGGGCTATACCTTTGATGAGCGTGATACCATGTGGCTCTTTTCGCATTCGGGCATCAACAATGTGAACATCGACGTTGCCCTTGAGTCAAGGAAGAGGGGCATGAAAGTGGTAGTCTTCGGTTCCGCAGCCGAGGCGGCAGGCAAGAAGACCAGGCACAGCTCTGGCAAGACCATCTTTGACCTCGCAGATATTGTAGTGGACACCTGTGCTCCGCTGGAGGATGCCTCGGTGAAGCTGAAGAACCATGTCGACAAGATTGGTCCGGTCTCAACGATGGCCTTCGTCACCTGCGTATGGATGACGATAACAACCGTGGCAGAGATTCTTGCCGACAGAGGGGTGAGGCTCTACATCCATCCCAGTCATAATGTTCCCGGCGACACCACAGCCAGGGAGAGGCTTGACGAAGCGCTGGGTGAGTACAAGCGCAGGATTGCAGGGGTATAGTTAACTGCGGCAGGCCATGGACTCACTGGAGAGAACGATATGTTTCATTGAAGGCGGAAGTCCGGACCGCATTCCGTTTCATCCCATCCTTATGCGGTTCGCCGCAAAACATGCAGGAGTAAGATACAGGGACTTCTGTCTCAGCCACACCCACAAATGCATGGCAAACATCAAATGTGCAGCTGATTTTCAGTCGGACTGGGTCAACACCATGTCCGACGCCTATGCGGAGGCTGAAGCATTCGGCACAAAGATTTTCTATCCTGAGGACGACCTGCCCAAAGTACAGAAGTATGCCATCACAGAGATCGGTGATATAAGCAGGATGAAGGTTCTGAAGCCGGGAGACCATAGCCGCCTGAGGGAGCGTTCTGCCGAGATCAGGGAATATATTGCCAGCACCTCGGGAAAGATGTTTATCTGCGGATGGGTTGAGGGTCCGCTGGCAGAATACTGTGACATCCGTGATATAAACTTTGCAATGACCGATCTCTATGAGCATCCTGAAATGGTTCACAAGGCTCTGGATATCATCACCGAGAGTGCTATGGGTTTCATCACGGCACAGGTCAGGGAAGGTGCCCACTGCATCGGTATTGGTGACTCTGTCTGTTCGCTGATCTCACCGGAACTGTATGATGAGTTCTGCCTGAGACGGGAGAAGACCCTGGTGGACCACATTCATGCACTTGGAGCACTTGCCAAGATCCACATATGCGGTAACATCTCCGCCATTCTTCCCGGAGTGATCAGTACAGGCACAGACATAGTTGACATAGACCACCGCACAGGGTCTGTGACAGAGGCTGTAAGAACGCTTGGCGAGAGGCAGGTCTTCGCTGGCAAGAGTGATCCGGTATCGGTATTGCAAGACGGAGATGAGCAGAGAATACGCGAGAGTGCAGTTGAGTTTTTCAGGGAAGCGGAAGGACGTGCCATCCTCTCTGCCGGCTGCGAAGTGACTCCGGGAACCAGTGTTGAAAACCTCGCCTGCTTTGGCAGACTCTCATCGGAACTGTTGAAAATGTAAACTACATAACAAGGAGGCTATTATCATGGGAAAGAATATTGCATTGGTGCTTTCAAGTGGCGGAGCAAGAGGTTTCGCTCACATAGGAGCCATAAAGGTACTTTTACAGCACGGCTACACTATCACCTCCGTGGCGGGAACCTCAATGGGGTCGCTGGTAGGGGCCATGTATGCCGCGGGGCAGCTCGAAGAGTTTGAGGAGTGGGTCAGGACCCTTGATGTGATGGAAATCCTGAAGCTTACCGACATCAGCCTGAGCAGCAAGGGCTTTGTAAAGGGAAAGAAGATAATGGCGAAGCTGAAGGAGATTGTGCCCGAAAGGTCAATTGAAGAGTTGAATATCCCCTACTGTGCAGTAGCTACCAATTTCATCCAGGGCAAGGAGAGAATTTTTACCGAAGGGAGTCTCTTTAATGCCATCCGTGCATCGATATCGATCCCCACTGTTTTCCAGCCCCTGCAGATAGGGGATGATTACTTTGTTGACGGCGGACTTGTTAATCCTATCCCCATCAACAGGGTCAAACGTGAAAAGGGTGACCTCCTGGCTGTCGTCAATGTCAATGCCGACATACCCTATGAAGGGGTGCCGGAGGGGAGCCAGGAGAAGAAAGAGGAAGAGAAAGACAACAAATTCATCAAAAAAGTCAAGGAGATACAGTCGAAGAGTGAGAAGCATATCCCTGAGGACAAGAAGGATGACATCGGTCTCTTCAATCTCAACAACCGCAGCATCAGCATAATGCTTAATCAGATAGGGTCACTCACCCTAAAAAATTACGAACCGGACATAATGATAGAGATTTCAAGCCACTCGTTCAGTACTTACGATTTTTACAAAGCCGGCGAGATCATTGCCGAGGGTGAGAGAGCGGCCTCGAGGGCCCTGGACCGGGAAGAATAGGTGATCTCAGGTTTTATTTGATGCTGATAAGTTGTAGATTTTACGGAAATTGTTTATCTTTATCAGTTGACCTAAAATAAAACCGTAATGAAGAAATTAACTCTGATCATATGCCTTGGCCTGATGGTTGCGGTGCCGGCCCTGAAGTCGCAGAAGCCGATAAAAGTGCTGGAAGACAGCGTTCAGATTGGCAACTGGCTCTATCCGGGTTTCAATGTGACAATCCCCGAGGCCGACTATGACAATACGCTGAAGAGCTGGGTAAAGTTACAGGAGACAGGTACGAAATCAAAAGTTCAGACCGAGAATGGTGAGATGACGATTTTCGGGGCCAATGTCAGGGAGATATCTCCCACACCTGTTAACATCTACAGCCGTCTTGTAAACGAAGATACGGTGAGTCGTCTGCTCGCCTGCATTGAGATAAAAAAAGACCAGTATGTTGAGCCTGCCGCGGGTGATATTCAGATGACAGCCGCACGTGATTTTCTTAAGGAATTTGCGAAATCGCAATATATTGAGGTTATCAAAGGCCAGCTTGCTGCCGAAGAAAAGATTCTGCGCGATCTTAACAGGGAGCTGAGCAGCCTGCAGAGCAGCAAGGCCCGGACACAGAAGACAGCAAAAAACAAGAGGGGTACTATCAACAATGAGCAGGAGAAGCTTCAGGTCAAGCACAATGAGCTGAGTATGCTGTCAACCGAGATCATCAACAAGAACAATGAGATGATAAACATGCCGGTAGGTGCCGGTCGCGATGCCATGGCAACCCAGGTCAAGGAGCTTGAGAAGCGGCGCAAGAAGCTTCAGAGAGATATATCCAAATCAGAGAATAAGATCAACAAGGCAAGATCAGCCATTAACCAGGCTGACAGATCCATTCCCCGTAATGAAAACGAGCAGGATGTTCTGAAGGCGAAGATTGATGCACAGCAGGCTGTGGTGCAGTCGTTTATTGACAAGCTGAACATTGTTAAGCTCTATTAGTATATTGATCGTAAAGACAATTCAATCACCTTTATTAAATCAAACAGAAATGGAAAATCAGGAACAGAAAGAGAACTATCAGAAGAAAATCGAAGCTCAGCTCGACGAATGGAGGGCCGATATTGACCGTCTGAGAGCAAAGGCAAAAAATGCAACTGCCGAGACCAAACTGAAATACCAGGACAACATCGACAAGCTGGAGATGAAGATGGATGAGGGCAAGTCAAAGCTTAAGGACATCAAGGAATCCAGCGGCGAAGCCTGGGAGTCAATCAAGGAAGGCGCTGACTCGATCTGGGACACCATGAAGGCAACCTTCGCCGAGGTGAGGGATAAGCTTCGTGACGACGACGACGACGACGAGAAAAAAGACTAATATCCCCAGACAGACCGTCGGTCAAAAAAGCACCTGATCTGCCCGGCAGGAGATAATATCAATTGCACGGGCAGGTTTGGATATGCCTTCACACATTGAACAGTTAAAACTGATGACAATGAAGAAAACACTAAGGATTGTCCTTGTTGTACTGATAGTTGCTGCCGCCCTGTTTTTCTGGTGGCGTCATTACTTTGTATTCGGTGAGGGCGTAAAAGCCGGTGACCTCAACTACCTGGTAAGAAAGGGATACATATTCAAGACCTGGGAGGGAAAACTGATCCAGACCGGATTCAAGACCCCGACTCCGGGAGCAATTCAGAGCAATGAATTTGAATTCTCCATGGTAAATGACAGCCTGGCGTATGTACTCGAAAGGGCAAGCGGGAAGTTCGTTGAGCTCCGTTATAAAGAGTATATCAGGCCACTGCCATGGAGGGGTATGAGCAGGTATGTCGTTATCGAAATTCTTTCCATCAAGGATCAGAATAAGGAGGAGGAGACTCCGTCACTTATTCCCTATGAGACAATCTGACTTTATTTTTAAAATCCATTTACAATCATGAAATACAGAATCGGCGCGCTCATTCTGTCAGTTTTTCTTTTGGCAGCATGTTCGCAGATAACACAGATATTACAGACGGTGTCAGCTGTTCGGGAACTGACAGAGGGTGACATAATTGAGGGGCTGAAGGAGGCGCTAACGGTAGGTGCAAGAAATGCTGCTGAAAGGCTTGCTTCGGAAAACGGGTATTACGGTGATCAGCAGGTGAAGATACCACTGCCTGAGGAGGCCAGTGTGATCGTGGAAAATATCAGCAGGATACCCGGCGGGGAGCAACTTCTTGAGAATGTCATTCTGAGCATCAACAGGGCAGCGGAAGATGCTGCCCGGGAGGTGGCTCCCGTCTTTGTGGGTGCGGTGACACGGATGACAATTGCCGACGGTTACAACATACTCCACGGTGCCGATAACGCCGCAACGGAGTATCTGAGGAGCAGCACGTGGAATGAGCTTTACTCTCTCTACAAACCGAAGATCACAGCCTCTACAGAGAGGGAGATTGTGGCAGGCATCTCCGCACAGCAATCGTGGCTGACACTTACTGAAAAATGGAATATGGTGGCCAACAGTATTGCCGGCAGGCTGGCGGGATTCAATCCTGTGACAACCGATCTTGATGATTTCCTGACCAGGAAAGCGCTGGATGGAGTCTTTCTAAAAATTGCCGGTGAGGAGTTGAAGATCAGGAAGGAGGTCTCAGCCAGGGTCACTCCGTTGCTTCAGAGGGTGTTCGGAAGCCTGGACGAATAATAAAATCTCAGTTCCGGTGCGATCAGACGGCACGCTATTTCCTTTCATGAAACTTTTGTATAATTGCAAAAAATTTAGAGATATGACCAGGTACATAGTTTTACTGACAGCCGCCATGCTGCTGACAGGAATGAATTTCACGGCTACAGCACAGGAAGAAGAGATCCCTGACGGCTGGCACAACGGAGGTGTTATCTCCCTGAACATGTCCCAGAACTCCTTTACAAACTGGGCCTCAGGAGGACAGAATTCTGTGGCTCTCAACGGGCTTCTCAACCTGACGGCTAATTACAAGAAGGACAAATCTGCCTGGGACAACGCCCTGACTATCGGCTACGGCAAGATGAACCAGAAAGGAAATGACCTGGGATGGGTCAAGACCGATGACAGGATCGATCTGCAGTCGAAATACGGACGGCAGGCATCAGAGAAGTGGTTCTACTCGGGTCTGATGAGCTTCAGGACGCAAATGGACAAGGGTTACAACTATCCGGACACCGATAATAAGATATCGGATCTGTTTTCCCCGGCCTACCTCCTCTTTTCACTGGGGATGGACTATAAACCCAACGATAACTTTACAGCTTTCCTCTCTCCGCTGACCTCCAAGAACACTATTGTCGCCGATGACTATCTCTCTTCAATCGGTGCCTTTGGCGTGGATCCGGGCAAGAAATTCAGGCCTGAGCTGGGTGCATATGCCAATCTTGCATACAAGAAGGATGAGATAGTCAAGAATGTCAACTTCCTTACGAAGCTTGACCTTTTCAGCAACTACCTGCATAACCCGCAGAACATTGACATCAGCTGGGAGAATCTGCTGGTGCTGAAGGTCAATGAGTTCATCTCGGCCACGATTAACACTCTCCTCATTTATGACGACGATATTCTGATCAAGGTTGACGAAGGTTTTGAGGGAGAGCCTGTGATGGGCAAACGCGCGCAGTTCAAAGAGGTTATCGGGGTAGGTCTGACTTACAAGTTTCTCAAATAGTCTCTCCGGAAGGGCAATGCTCAAGCTCATCAACCATCCTCTGATCACCCACAAGCTGGCGCTTATCAGGAGGAAGGAGACCGGGACCCGTGATTTCAGGCAGAACCTGAGTGAGATCGCAGGTTTGATGGCCTATGAGATAACACGCGATATTCCGCTGCGGGAGATAACCGTTGAAACACCTGTCGGATCATGCAAGACAGCAGAACTCTCGCGGGAGATAATTCTCGTTCCCGTTCTGAGGGCGGGACTGGGAATGGTTGACGGCATAACCAGTCTGATAACAACAGCCAAAGTAGGGCACATAGGACTCATCCGCGATCATGAGACGCTGGAACCAACCGAATATTTTGCAAAGTTCCCCTCTGACCTGTCGGAAGCAATTGTGATGGTCCTCGATCCGATGCTTGCCACCGGAGGCAGTGCCAGTGCGGCAATTGCAGCGATAAGGAAGCGGGGTGCAAAGACAATCAGGCTGGTATGCATAGTCGGTGCCCCCGAGGGCGTCGCCCGCGTGGAGAAGGAGCATCCGGATGTTGACATATATCTTGCTGCCCTTGACAGCCATCTGAACGAAAAGGGATACATCGTGCCGGGACTGGGTGATGCAGGCGACAGGCTCTTCGGTACCCTCTGACTGTTGCGTGGCAGGCATGGCAACACCACTTTTTATCAACTTTTTCTCACTCCCGCCCTGCAGATTGAATGAGCTTGCTATATTCGCAGATCAAAACTGATTAAATACCTGAAAGGAATGGGACTGAAGAACCGGCTTATCATAATGAATTTCCTCCAGTTTTTCATCTGGGGGTCATGGCTGCTCACCATAGGGGCATACTGGTTTCAGAATAAGAACTGGACAGGCACAGATTTCGGAGCGATTTTCTCGACCATGGGGCTGGCCTCCCTCTTCATGCCGGCAATAGCAGGCATAATAGCTGACAGGTGGGTCAACGCCGAGAAGCTTTACGGTCTCTTTCATATCACCGGGGCGGTGCTCCTTGCCCTGCTTCCAACCATTGATGATCCGAAGACCTTTTTCTGGGTGCTGCTGCTCACCATGATGTTCTACATGCCTACCATTGCCCTGGCCATCACCGTGGCATACAGTTCGATGAAGATTAAGGGTATGGATATCATCAGGGATTATCCACCGATCAGGGTCTGGGGAACCATCGGTTTCATCGTGGCGCTGTGGGTGGTGAGTCTCCTTGGTTTTGAAACTTCACCCATGCAGTTTTATGTTGCGGCTGCAGCTTCACTCGGACTGGGGCTCTACGCCTTCACCCTGCCCAAATGCCCGCCGCTGGCCAGGGGGCACAAGAAGAAGCTGGTTGAAGAGCTGGGACTCAATGCCTTCAAGCTCTTCAAAAACACCAAGATGGCTCTCTTCTTCATCTTTGCCATGCTTCTCGGTGCGGCACTTCAGCTCACCAATGCATACGGAGATACATTCCTTCACGACTTTGCCGATATACCTGCATACAAGGATCTGCTGGCAGTGAAATACCCCGCCATCATCATGTCCGTATCACAGATTTCCGAGACACTGTTCATACTTACTATACCCTTCTTCCTGAAGAAGTTCGGGATCAAAAAGGTGATGCTCATGAGCATGGTGGCCTGGGTACTCAGGTTCGGACTCTTTGCATACGGAGACCCGGCAGGCGGACTCTGGATGATCATACTGTCATGCATCATTTACGGTATGGCCTTTGATTTTTTCAACATCTCAGGATCACTCTTCGTGGAAACACAAAGTGAGCCGGAGATCAGGGCAAGTGCACAGGGGCTGTTTATGATGATGACCAACGGTTTCGGGGCATTTCTCGGCAGCCGTATCAGCGGAATCGTCATCGACAAATACTTCATGCTGGAGAGCGGAGCCTTCGACTGGAAGGGGATATGGCTTGCTTTTGCAGCATATTCGCTGATTGTGGCAATCCTCTTCGCCCTTCTCTTCCGACATAAACATGTGCCGGAGGCAGTTGAAAATATCAGTCATTAATCGTGAACCCTGCCCTCATCTCTGTATGATCTGATCTTAAGATCAAGTGTAGCCTATATGTGGCCGGTTTTTTTCATGAATGGTCCTGTTTTCTGCAAATGCGGGGTTTATATTTTAATTTATTATGTACTTTTGTATGACATAATAAGTTTATGAATTGAAATATAATATCGTTATGAGACAGGGCGATAGAGGTTCAGGTTACGCATGGCTGGTGGTAGGTCTGCTGTGGGTTGTGGCATTGCTCAACTACATGGACCGCCAGATGCTTTCGACGATGAAGAGTTCGATGATGGTTGACATCCTTGAGCTTGAGAAGGCGGAGAATTTCGGCAAGCTGATGGCGGTGTTTCTGTGGATATACGGGTTTATGAGTCCTGTTGCCGGGCTGATAGCCGACCGTATCAACCGGAAATGGCTCATTGTTGCAAGCCTGTTTGTATGGTCAGGCGTTACCTTTTCCATGGGGTACACCAGCAATTTCCAGGTATTATATGGCCTGAGGGCAGTGATGGGTGTCAGTGAAGCCCTGTACATCCCTGCCGGGCTGTCTCTTATTGCCGATTATCATCGGGGCAGCACCCGTTCGCTGGCTGTCGGCATCCACATGACGGGCCTGTATGTGGGGCAGGCTATGGGAGGCTTCGGTGCCACGGTGGCAGATGCCTGGTCATGGCAGAGTGCCTTTCACCTGTTCGGGATCGTAGGGCTGGTATACAGTGCCGTGCTGGTGATTGCCCTGAGGGAGCATCCGGAGAGAAAAAGGGTTGCGCCTTCCGTCGTGTCAGCCCAGCCGAAGAAGCCCCCGGTACTGTCGAGTCTTACCCTGCTGCTGGGAATGACAAGTTTCTGGATGATACTCTTCTACTTTGCAGTGCCGAGTTTTCCGGGGTGGGCAGTAAAGAACTGGATGCCCACACTCTTTTCCGAGAGTCTGGGCATCGAGATGGCCAAAGCGGGTCCGATAGCAACCATTACAATTGCTGCCTCCTCTTTCCTGGGTGTCATAGCGGGAGGCATACTGTCAGACAGGTGGGTGGCTGTCAATCTGCGTGGCCGCATATTTACAAGTGCCATCGGGCTGGCACTTACCATACCCTCCCTCCTCTTCTTCGGCCTGGGGCGTGAGATATTCTGGATCATAGGCGGAGCTGTGCTCTTCGGCATCGGGTACGGCATGTTCGATGCCAACAACATGCCCATTCTATGCCAGTTTGTGTCACCGCGGCACAGGGCTGCCGGCTACGGTCTCATGAACATGACAGGTGTTTTTGCAGGTGCGCTCATTACCAGCCTGCTGGGCAGATCAACCGATTCGGGTCATCTTGGAAGGGACATGGCTTTCCTGGCGATACCTGTGCTGATAGCCCTTATTCTGCAGCTGGTAATTCTCAGGCCCACTGTGGCGGATAAACTGTCAGATGACTGACGGTCGTCATCAGCCGGGGCGAGAATCAATGTGAACGGAGCCGGAGAAGGTCATCACTCCCAGGCGGAAATGTCAACGCTGCCATGTGCTGGAGGAAGTCATCAGCCGCCGGCTGAATTTTCAGTGTGACCCGAGCAAAATGAGGCTCAGTCCGATAACAATCATTCCGCTGATCAGGCCGTAGATTGCAACATGATGTTTGCCGTACTTGTGTGCGGCCGGCAACAGCTCATCAAAAGAGATATAGACCATTATTCCAGCCACCATGGCAAAGACATAACCGAGGCTTATGTCGCTGTCAAACAGGGATAGTATGAAATAGCCTGCCACTGCCCCGACAGGTTCGGAGAAGCCTGACAGTACCGACCATGTAAGGGCCTTCTTTCTTGAGCCGGTGGCATAATATACTGGTACTGAGACGGCTATTCCCTCCGGGATGTTATGAATGGCAACAGCGAGGGCGATGCTTACCCCCACGGCAACATCTGACATTGCAGACATAAAGGTTGCTATCCCTTCAGGAAAGTTGTGGATCCCGATGGCTATGGCAGTAAAGACCCCTACCCTCATCAGCTTCTGGTCTTTGGCGCCTGACCATCCCATTCGCCGCCGCCTTCCCTGGCATTCCGGTTTGCCGGAGTCTCTCGTCTCCGGGTGCATCTGCTCCACTCTCTTCAGCTCATGGGGGTTTCCTTCTGACGGGAGTATCTTGTCAATAGCTGCCGAAAGCCCTATGCCCAGAATGAATGATATAAAAGTGAGCCAGGCAGCAGGCCCGGCTGCATAATTCATCCTCATAATATCCCCCGCCTCGGTAAGGATCTCTGTAAATGAGATAAAGATCATCACACCGGCTGAAAAACCAAGCGAAAAGGCAAGGAAGGTAGTCTTGGTCCGCCTTGCAAAGAAGGCAATAAGTCCGCCTATACCTGTGGCCATTCCGGCAAACAGGGTGATGCCGAATGCAAAAAGTACCAGGGATCGGTCCATTCAGGGCTTATTTAGATTCATTTTAAATTGCAAATTTAGAACAAACATTGAAAAAACAATCAGCAGGGCGTAATCATAGTAAAAAAAGCTATTAATTAGTGATCTGAGAAACAACGATGAATCTCTTTGATTATTACAGGATACTGGGCATAAGGCAGGGTGCTTCCGACGATGAGATCAGGAAGGCGTACCGCCGGAAGGCCATGGAGTTGCATCCTGACCGCAATCATTCAGAGGATGCGCAGGAGCGATTCATCAGGGTAACGGAGGCCTATGAGTATCTCACCTCCCACCCTCTCGGCAGGAATATCAGTGAGGAGGAGTTGAGAAGGAATTACCAGGCATGGGTTGATTACAGGCGGGCTGAGGCGAGGAAGAGGGCTGAACAGTATGCCAGAAACTCCTATTCCGACTTTAAGAAGAGCAGCCTGTACAAAAGCACGTCAGCCATCGACGGTACCATTGTCTTCCTGGGGTTTGCGCTTGCCATAACCGTCATGCTGATGACCGTATTCGGATACAGCTACCGTCACAGGATGGCCACCTCACCACAGGATGAGCCCTCGTTGTCGCTAGCCATAGTGACATTCACAATTGGTTTTCTATATCTGATAATTACAATCTTTTACTTCAGTGCCTGGCTTGCACAGGAGAAAAACAGGAAGCAGAAAAAAAATGTCAAACAGAATTAAAATCAGGAACCCCTTTGATCCGGTCGGGAACCCCTGTTTCGGTTGCAGTCCGACAAATGCTGCAGGACTCAAACTAACCTTCGAAGCGGAGGATGGAAAGCTTTATGCTGCCTGGGATCCTTTGCCGCAGTTCCAGGGTTACATCAACGTTCTGCACGGAGGGATCATTGCCACCCTGCTTGACGAGACCGGGGCATGGTGTATCAACGTAATGGCCGGTACTTCCGGTGTGACCTCATCACTGACGGTAAGGTATCTGAAACCGGTTCACATCAGCAGAGGCAAGGTAACAGTGGAAGCTTCCATTGTCAGGCTGGAGGAGAGGAGTGCGCATATTCACTGCCGGCTCTCTGACGGTGAGGGCAAGCACTGTGCCGAGGCTGATATTGATTACTTTATATATCCGCCGGAGATTGCCCGTAAACGCTATCATTACCCGGGGAAAGAGGCTTTTTACCCGCAGGAAGGCTGACCATCATCTCCGGGACGGTGATCATCACCGCCCTAAATGCTTTTCATTTGCCGTAGCGTGCCTGAGGTATGGCAGAATGGTCTGAGAAGTCAGACCTGAGATACTTGTAATAGCCTGTTATCCCGATCATTGCAGCATTATCAGTGGTATAGCGCAACTCGGGCAGAAAGAGGTTCCATCTCCGTTTTGCCGCTTCCCTCATGGCTGCCTGCCGCAATCCGGAGTTGGCCGAGACGCCTCCCGCGATACCTATCTCCCTGATCTCTGTCTCCTTTGAAGCCCGTACCAGTTTGCCTATCAGTATCTCGATGATTGTTCGCTGCAGTGATGCTGCGAGGTCATTAAGCCGGCTCTCAATAAAACCGGGATCCTCCGCTACCCTGTCGCGCAGGAAATAGAGAAAGCTCGTCTTCAGTCCCGAGAAGCTGAAATTCAGTCCCTGTATCCGCGGCTTGGCAAAGACGAAGGCGTGTGGGTCACCGTCAGCCGCCAGCCTGTCTATCACCGGTCCTCCCGGATAGGTCAATCCCATCACCTTGGCGCATTTGTCAAAAGCCTCTCCGGCAGCATCATCAATTGTTGCTCCGATGATCTCCATCGAGAGATGATCATGCATAACCATCAGCTGTGTATGGCCACCCGACACCAGCAGGCAGAGAAACGGGAAGCCCGGCAGAGGGTTATCCCTCCCCTTTTCCCTGACGAAGTGAGACATGACGTGGGCCTGCAGGTGATCAACCTCGATAAGCGGTATGTTGCGGGCCAGTGCAAATCCCTTGGCAAAGGAGCTGCCAACCAGAAGCGATCCGAGCAACCCCGGTCCCCTGGTCCAGGCAACGGCACTGATCTCTTCTGCAGTTATCCCGGCTATCGCCAGTGCCCTGTCGACCACCGGTACTATGTTTGCCTGGTGCGCCCTCGAGGCAAGCTCAGGCACCACTCCACCGTAAGCCTGGTGTACGGCCTGCCCTGCGATCAGGTTTGAGAGCACCACGCCGTCACGGATGACAGCCGCTGAAGTGTCGTCACAGGAAGATTCTATCGCAAGGATCGTTACGGTTGGCGCCATTTTTGTATAACTCTTTTTATTAACTTCGCCTGCGGCGGGAATTTCGTAGTGAATGGGCAAAATTATTAAAAAAATCGTCAGGGTACTTCTTATTGCCGTTGCGGTGCTCATCATCGTTCCCACCGTCATCATGCTTCTGTTGCAGGCTCCCAGGGTACAGACTTTCACCGTCAACAGGATCACCGCTATTATTTCCGGAAGGACAGGGGCAGACATCACAATCGGGAAAGTCTCATACTCCTATTTCAGGAAAGTGATGCTGGAAGATCTGCTCGTTGAAGACCTGAACGGCGACACACTCCTCGCCGCCCGAAAGGTAAACCTGAGAATCAGGAACATAAAACCCTCGGAGAGTCTCTTCAGCTTTGGCAGGACAGATGTGCATGATGCCGATTTCCGTATGATCACCGACACATCCGGCGTAATGAACCTCACACGGATCATTGATGCCATCAGGGGTGACAGGGCACCTGATACAACCAACAATGTTGACATACGATTTTCAGATATTTATCTTCACAACGGCGCCTATGTCCTTGCCAACATGTCTGACTCTTCAGTCACCATACCCGGACGGGTGAACTTCAGTGACCTAAGGCTTTCAGAGATAAATGCAAAGGTCAGGGACCTGAGCATTATCAGGGACTCAGTCAGCATGGTGATCAGGGACCTCTCCTTCACGGAGGCCGGAGGCTTCAGGGCTGAAAGCCTCGACATGAACACAAGTATAGCCAATAATAAGCTGTCATTCAGGGATATAAACCTCACAACCGATGCCAGCCTGATCCTGGCCGACAGGATTATCCTGACTGCCATCGATTCGGCATCATGGAAAGATTTTATCAACGAGGTCAGGTTTGACATGCTGTTTCAGAACTCCCTTGTTGCCACCGAGGACCTCGCATGGTTTATTGCTCCGCTCAGAAGCGTCAGTGAGTCTGTCACTTTTTCAGGAAGGCTGAACGGCACTGTAGCCGAGCTGAAGGGGCGCGATATAGCCATTAAATATTCAACCTCCACCAGTCTGCGATTCGACTTTGATATTTCAGGTCTTCCCTCGATAAATGACAGTTATCTCTTTGTTGATTTCACTGACATGCGTACCATTGCCTCTGATATAGAGAAAGTGATGCTTCCCGGCAGAGATCCCGTCAGGCTTCCCGAACCCATTCACGGGCTTGGGATTATCTCCTACACAGGCAGTTTCACCGGCTTTACCACTGATTTTGTCTCATTCGGTAAGTTGTCAACAGAGAGAGGGAATGTATCCACGGACCTCTCCCTGAAGCCTGACGGCAGGAACAGGTTCAGCTTCAAGGGCTTTCTCAGTACCAGTGATTTTGACCTGGGTTATGTCACCGGTAACAGCGGGCTCTTTGGCGGACTATGGATGCATGCTGACCTGGACGGTTCGATGGAGTCGTTCAGGCATATTTCCGCCAACATCAGCGGAGTGATTGACAGTGTGGAGATCAACTCCTACAATTACAGCAATATTGCTGTGGAGGGCAGTTACGGAGACAGTATATGGGACGGCTCGGTGGCAGTCAGGGACCCGGCAATTGCCATGGATGTCATGGGCAGGTTTGATCTTGAAAAGAGCATGCCCGAATTTGATTTCAGCATGAATCTTACACGTGCTGACCTTCACAGGCTGAACCTGGTCAGGAGCGACACTCTCTTCAATGCATCCGCGCTCCTCACAGCCAGTTTCAGTGGAAACAGGTCAGACAACATCGTGGGAGAGGTCAGGCTCATCAATTCCACACTCAGGAACTCCAACGGGCAGCTGAACATCTATGATTTTCTCGTTAGTTCCCTTCGGGAGGGCGGTGATAATGTCCTGAAACTCAGGTCCGATTTTGCAGATGCCGAGGTTCGGGGGAGGTACAGCTTCGAGGCCATACCGGCTACGGTGAAGAGGATGCTTGCGGAGCTTTATCCCTCACGGTATCCCCCGACAGGGAAGGAACAGGAGATCCCTGAATCTGATTTCACCCTCTCGGCAACCATCAGGAAGATAGACAAGCTCAACGACTTCCTGGGCACAGGACTGAGCATAGCCGACGGAAGCAGGCTGACAGGCAGTATGAACTCCGGCCGTTCAGAAATAAGTGTTAATCTCCGGTCGGGGGCGATCACCTATGCCGGCACCACCCTCAGCACCATGAATCTCTCCGGCTCTGCGGCTGGGGGCCTGATGGCAGTCGCTCTCGAGGCGGATACGCTCCTTCTGCCTGACAGGTCAGTACTGGGCAACTTCATTGTTGAAGCGGGAAGCCATACCGATACGCTGGATCTGGGCATACGATGGGACAACAAGGACGGTGGCAAAACTTTTGGTGAGGTGAGTGCCAGGGGATTCTTCAGCCTTAACGACATGA
>JAVEXM010000138.1:0-6120 GCA_034004025.1 Bacteroidales bacterium | reverse complement strand
CTGCAGATAACCGCCGATCTTGGTCCAGTAGAGGTGAAAGCTGGGAAACTTCCTGAATTTTATCAGTGACACAATAACCGTGAGTACAAGCATTCCGATAAAAATGAAAAAACTGATAAGATGAGGCTGCAGCTCTTCCATCTTAAATACAAGCAAGCCAGTAAAAGCCAGCAGATAGGTAAGATTATCTGCAAACGAATCGAGTTTTGCCCCGATCTCAGTTTGCATGTTAAACCGACGGGCTATGAAGCCGTCAAGGATATCAGACAGAAGGTTTATTATCAGGAAGATGGCAAAGAGCTTCTCATTGCCGGTAATTACAAAGTAAAGGATCAGAGGGAATACAAGCAGCCGATAAGAACTTATCAGGTTCGGAATTGTAAAGAAGTTTTCCCTGTGCATCAGATTCTTATTCGAATGAAACCCGGAATTCTCAGGTGCCGAAGTAATTATTCTGACAAAGACGGTACAAATATGGACAAAAATCTGAATGTGCTCCACAGGGAGCCGGGAAATTGAGTAATTTTATTGCTTCACCGGGTTTCAGTGACGTGACCCTATAAGTCGTAATAACCATGATGTGCATGAAAAAAACGATGATACTGATACTGGTGGCCCTGACTTCTTCCTGCAGCATCCTGAAGAGACCGTTGGCTGACACGCAGGAAGAAGGGCTGATCATTACCCGGAAATATGCGGGAGAGTATCTGGAGCACCGGCAGACAGGGCCTGAAAACTACGACGGTCCGAACCTCTTATGGATCAAGACCACAATGGAGGATGAGTACGGGAAGATCTCCGCCTATGGCAGGAGATGCGACTTTGTGCCGGGAGAGCGGCTCTATCTCCGCCGGACCTTCTACAGTCCGGGAATCGTCTCCGGATACTGGGTTTACTACATCGAGAATGATGCGGGTATCTCCTACAGGGCAACCGACATACAACATGACAGGGCGGTTTACATCATGACCTGGTTTGAATGATGCCGAAGGAAAGACAGGCCCGGCGGGATTCCCTTTTCTCAGGAGAGACATGCCCGGCGGGATTCCCTTTCCGTGAGTTACCTGTTCCCGGAATTTGTCACTGAGGTTATCTTTTTTTCTTACTTTTAGATCAATTAGTCATATCATGATTTACAAAAACCCTTGTATATGAAAAAGGCGGGAACTATTATTCAGAGAGGCATCATATATACTCTCATAGTGATGATGTCAGCAGTTCTTATTCTTGCAACCATTGAGCTGGGATATTACCTGATCAAGAGCATCGTTGGTTCCAGGCATTTCCTGATGGACCTCGATCAGCTCATGGATCTCTTCGGTGTGTTTATGCTTGTTCTCATTGGTATTGAGCTTCTTGACACCATCAAGGTCTATCTGAAGGAGAACATTGTTCATGTTGAGGTGATTGTCCTTGTCGCCATCATTGCCGTTGCCAGAAAGGTGGTGGTACTCAAGATCGAGGAGATCGAAGGTTTGACAATAATGGGCATTGGTGTCATAATCGTGGCGCTGGCTGTAGCTTATTATTTCATCAAGAGAGCAGGGCTGATGATGTGCTCAATGGATGAAGATGAGGTGGAAAAGACAATCAAGCAGCAGAACACAAAGACACCCGCATCTTAAACCGGTTTATTCTCCAACCAATAAAACTAATCCTCATGGTCTATTACAACAATCCAGTAGAAAAGGTACTGAAGTCGCTGAACACCTCAGCCTCCGGACTTACAGAGGAGGAGGTTATCAGCCGCCGCGACAAATGCGGGCTGAACAGGATGCCCAAACATAAGAAGGCAGGACTGTTGAAGATTTTTCTGGCTCAGTTCCTGAATCCCCTGATATACGTACTTCTGATTGCCTCTGCAGTAACAGTGGTGCTTCAGGAATATACTGATGCCATATTCATCGGAGTGGTGCTTCTCCTGAATGCGGTCATCGGTACGGTCCAGGAGTTCAGGGCCGAAAAGAGTGCTGCTGCCCTACAGCAGATGATTAAGGTGATGGCAAAGGTCCGGAGAGGAGGGTCTGTGGTCAGCATAGATTCAGAAGAGCTTGTACCCGGAGATATCGTGCTGCTTGAGAGCGGCAACAGGGTGCCTGCGGATGTGAGGCTCACTGAGGTCAATGATCTAAAGGTTGATGAGGCTTTTCTTACGGGGGAGTCTGAGGGTGTTATGAAGAGTACCGCTCCGCTGGAAGGTGAACTTGTTGTCGGTGACCGCAAGAATATGGCCTATGCAGGGTCAACCATCCTCTACGGAAGGGGTGTCGGGGCAGTAACCGCAACGGGCCTCTATACCGAGATGGGCAAGATTGCCGGCACGCTTGAGACCACTGTGTCATTCAAGCCGCCGCTGGTTATCAGGATGGAAAAATTTGCAAAGCAGGTGGCATACATAATCATGGTGGTTGTTGTGGTACTGGGCATTGTTGCTGCCCTGCAGGGGATGCCTCTTCATGACATCTTCTTCCTCTCCGTTGCACTTGCCGTCTCTGCCATTCCTGAAGGATTGCCGGTGGCAATCACCGTTGCACTCTCCATCTCAACCTCAAGGATGGCAAAGAAAGGCGTGATTGTAAGAAAACTTTCGGCGGTGGAAGGATTGGGCAGCTGCACCATGATCGCCAGCGACAAGACCGGAACCCTGACTATGAACAGTCAGACTGTCAGGAAGGTGATACTGACGTCAGGACAGAAGATTGATGTCAGCGGGGAGGGATACAACGACATTGGGGAGATAGTTCCGTATGACGGGGCAGATATCGCCCCACTGCATGAAGAGCTTGAGGCTTTCGTTACGGCATCCGTCCTGTGCAATGAGTCGGACCTCACAAAAAAGAACGGAGAGTGGTATACCAACGGTGACTCAGTTGATATAGCCTTTCTCTCACTGGCCTATAAGAACGGAATGAATCCTTCTGAAATCAGGTCACGCCATAGAGTCCTTGCTGAGCTTCCGTTCGAGTCGGAGCGTAAGTTTGCAGCCACATTCTATGAGGAAGAGGGAAAGGTCTTTGTGGCGGTCAAGGGAGCACAGGAGACGCTCCTTCCTCTCTGCATCTGCTCGAAGGAGAAAAGAGATGATTCTGCGATGAGGGAGCAGATAGAAAGGGATGCGGTTTACCTTACTTCAGACGGATACCGCGTTATCGCCGTTGCCAGGGGTGAGGTAAAGAGAGCCGGGAAATATACGGACGATTCAATAACGGACCTTCATCTGATAGGGCTTGCCGGACTGAAGGACCCGCTGCGCCCGGAGGCATACGAATCAGTCAGGAACTGTCTCAGGGCAGGGGTACAGGTCTCCATGGTGACGGGAGACCATCCGCTGACAGCTCTTTCCATAGCCAGGGATCTCGGCATTGCAGAGTCAATGGACAATGTGATCACAGGGGTGGAGGTGCAGGATCTTACCGAGGGAGAGTACTCCGCCCTTGCATCTGTCATAGGGGACAAGACAGTCTTCGCCAGGGTCAGCCCGCTGCAGAAGATGAAGATCATAGAGGCACTGAGTGAGAACGGACACCTGGTGGCTGTCACGGGTGACGGTGTCAATGATGTGCCGGCACTGAAGAAGGCAAACATCGGCATTGCCATGGGCAGCGGTACCGATCTTGCCAAGGAGACCGCAGAGATAATCATCACCGACGACAACTTCAAGAGCATAGAAGAGGGGATTGAAGGGGGGAGACATGCCTATGACAACATCAGGAAGGTAACATACCTTTTGATTTCCACAGGTGCCGCAGAGATATTGCTGTTCCTGCTGTCCCTCTTCACCGGCCAGCCCCTGCCTCTCACGGCGATACAGCTTCTGTGGCTGAACCTGGTGACCAACGGGATCCAGGATGTGGCCCTGGCGTTCGAGGGACCGGAAAAGGACCTCATGAAGAGAAAGCCGAGAGACCCGAAGGAGGGGATATTCAACAGGCAGATGATACAGCAGACATTGCTTTCAGGAGCTACCATGGGCGTAATGGCCTTCGTGCTCTTCTCCTGGGCCATGAACAGCCTTGGGTTCTCGGAGCTTCATAGCCGCTCACTGGCCTTCACGCTGATGGTCCTGCTTGAGAACGTGCATGTCTTCAACTGCCGCTCGGAACAGAGCTCTGTCTTCAAAGTCCCTCTCTCACGTAACTGGTTTATAATCGGCGGAGTGATCCTTGCCCAGCTGGTTCACATAACCGCCATCAACCTGCCCTTCATGCAGAAGATACTGGGCACCGATGCCATCAGCTTCGAAGAGTGGTGGTACATCCTGGCTTATGCCCTGGTGCTCCTGATTGTTATGGAGATATTTAAAATTGTAAAAAGACGGAAGGCCGGTGAGAGCCAGTGACAAGCTTCTTTATTTCATTGCCCTCATCCCACACGCCGGGTTAAGAGAAGAGATCAGGGAGATCAAGGAGAGGATGAGGGATGAGTACGGCGCCGGCCATGCCCTGAAGTCGCCGGCTCACATAACCCTGCAGATGCCCTTTAAAAGGAGCCCTGGCGATGAGGACTTCATCACTTTGGCGCTGGCGGGCTTTGCCCTGAAAGAAAGACCCTTCAGGGTTGAGCTTGAGGGCTACGGCTCCTTTCCTCCGCGGGTGATACACATCAGGGTCAGCAATCCCGGGCCTGTCAGGGCGTTGCACGCACGGCTCAGGGAACTGCTCCTTGATGACCTTGGCTTTGAACCGCAGGAGGTGATGCGGGACGTGCAGCCTCATATAACCATAGCCACAAGAGACCTGACGAAGACGGCTTTCAGCGAGGCCTGGCCGGTAATGAAGGAGGAGGCCTTCACAGGCGGGTTCCGGGCGGAAGGGATCTTCCTCCTGAGACACAACGGGCGCAGCTGGGATATACTTAAAGAATTTCCGTTTGGTGAGTTATGAGGCGAAGGAGATTCATTTCAGCGAGTGCCCTTACTGCGGCAGGATTGCTGGCAGCGGGCCGGCTGACCCTTCTCGCTGATACCCCTTCAGGGACCGTGGCAGTCAAAGGTGCAGCAGGAGTGTACGGGCTGTTCTGTAAGCCGGAGGCTCATTTACGGCCCTTTGTGCGGTGGTGGTGGAACGGCAACAAGGTGGAGGCCGGGGAGCTTGTCAGGGAGCTGCGGCTGCTGAAAGCGGCAGGCATAGGAGGGGTGGAGATAAACCCTGTACAGTTTCCGTCGCGATCCCCGGGTGATGATATGGGCAAACCCTCCCTGCAGTGGCTCAGCGATGAGTGGATAAAAATGGTGCAGGTGGTCTTCGATGAGACAAAGAGACTGGGCATGACCTGCGACATGATAGTAGGATCAGGATGGCCGTTCGGGGCAGAGTATCTTACGGAAGAAGAGCAGGCGCGTATTGTGGTGATAGGTGTAAAAAAGCTCAGCGGGCCCCTTGATTTTTCGATTTCAGGCGGGGAGCTCTTCGCACTTGCCGACCCTCCTGTCAGTTCTCCCCTGGAGGGCAGGCGACATAAGCTTCTCTCGCTGACACTGGTACCCGATCCGCTCTCTTCAACCCGGGAGGTTACTGACCTGTCGGAGAAGATCGGAGAAGAGATGATCACCATCCCTGTTCCCGGGGGCGATCATGCACTTTATGCCCTTGTGGAGATCAGCGGCTTCATGGAGGTCATCAACGGCGCCCCGGGTGCCAGCGGGCCTGTGCTTGATCATTACAACGAAGCAGCGGTCCGGGGCTTCCTTGAGCGCATGTCCGGTGCCTTAGAAGCCGGCGCGGGCCCGCTCTCCCATCACCTGCGGGCCCTTTTCACCGACAGCATGGAGCTGGAAGGGGCCAACTGGACCCCGGACATGAGGAGCGAGTTCATCCGCCGCCGTGGTTATGATATCTTCCCCTTCCTGCCTTTCGTGCTCTTCCGCACCGGCGCCATGGGTAATGTCACCGACTATCGCTACGGTGCTGCCTTCGGCCCGGAGTTCGAAGAGATGATCAGCCGCATGAGGTATGACTTCGAGACCACCAAAGCGGAGTTGCTGGAAGAGCGGTTTCTGAAGACATTTGCATCGTGGTGCGGTGAGCTGGGCGTCAGCTCGCGCATGCAGGCCTACGGCCGCGGCTTTTTCCCGCTGGAGAGCAGCATGGCCGTCGACATTCCTGAGGGTGAGTCGTGGAC
>JAVEXM010000025.1:0-29684 GCA_034004025.1 Bacteroidales bacterium | reverse complement strand
AGCTCGCCATACATGAACACCCGCATGACAGCGCTGAAGCTGCTCTCGCATCTGAAGGATGATAACTTTATAAAGGTGACGGCAGCGGCTCTTGATGACTCGTACGAGCTTGTTCGCAGGTTCGCCGCCATATACTGCCAGGAGTCGGGTGATCCGAGGCTGGCACCGGCACTGATACGGCTGGTCACAAATCCCAATGTCTCAAAGAGGGTGAACTACCAGGCTGTGGATGCCCTGGCATATTTTGACAGTACACTGCTGAAGAGGGAGCTCGACAGAAGATTCGATGGTATTGATACGGTAAATCACCTTGGGACCATCTACAACCAGACTGCGGCAAACATAAGCAAAAGGGCCGGTTATCCGCGTGAGAGCATTGAGACTATCAAGGGGGCGGATGTCACTGAGAAGAACAAGCTCTTTGACATCAGGTCACTGCGCAACCTGACATACCACACCCTCATTGAGCCATTGTGTGAATATGTTCTCACCGCTCCCGGAGAGAAGCTGGAAGTTGCACTTATCGAGGCTCTCGGCTGGTTTAACTATAGCTATAACAGGCAGCATATAATTGACACCTGCGACACCATCATGGCTGACAGTGAAAGGTTCCCGGAGCCGGTACGCCTCGAGGCTCTGAGGACGTTAAAACGGCTGGAGTAGAGCCTTTGCTTCATGGACGTGCTTCGGAAAGCATTTTTTGAAGTCCGGCCTTCTATTGAAGGGTCAGATTACCAATTAGGCTCCTGGTGATTCGGTTATCACTGCATCATAAGAGTCAGGGCACATATCACTGACTTGCTCCTGGGGTGATTGATACCGTACAGATCATGAGGCATGGCAACCAGGATCTCGAAGTTGTGTCCCGCGGTCACGATGAAGCCCGGGTAGAGTGTCAGCAGGGAGAACCTCTCATGCTCCTCCGGACTGAATCCGGACCTGAAGCCTGTTCCCAGCACTGCCTGCAGGCTGCCGTCAAAGAGAAACCATCCCCAGTCGAAACAGAGATTAAGACATCCGTGTGAGGGGATGAGCTCACCTGCCACCGGGATACTGTATCCGGCGTTCATATCCACAGACACCGACGGGGTTATCTCCTGTGACAGCAGGAGGGCGCCGGAAACAGATGAGGGCACTGATGTTCTTTCTGAAACAGGATGGAACAGAGTCTCTCCGAAGCCGAATTTCATTCCCCCTGCCACTGCCAGAGAAGTTGCCCCCTGCCGGTAGGGCATCCACTTTATGCCCAATGAAGCTTCTTCAGCTTCCCTGTCGACCGTGGCTCCTATCTCAGTGTTGCGCAAGGCTCCGAAGGTCATGCGGAAGAAGAGGCCGGAGCCGATTGCCGCCTCCCTGCCGTCACCGTTAAGTGGTGTGAGGGTACCGTTTCTGTCCCATCCTGAGACACTCTTCTCAAAAGCATACAATATTTCAAACTCGAGGCTGTGCAGATCAATTACCTCGCCGCAGGAACTGTTTAGTTTTGATCCTGACAGGCCGCACACCTGGCTCCTGGCTTGGGTTAAACCTGCCAGGATGAAAACCGTAAACGTTAGTGCATTTCTTATCCGGGACATTTCAGATGATCATGTGAAGATATGATGATCAACTTGCCGGAAGGTTTAATCAGATCGTCATTTTTTTTCGTCGCCTGTCTGCCAGACCATGATCAGTTGCAACAATACCGCAGGATCTCAGCATCCGGGGGTTATTTCCGGACCCCTTGCATCAAAGTGGCAGGGTTGCAAATCCCTTCCGGTTTCAGGAGCCGGACTCAGCAACAGCAGCAGAGCGTCTGCCGTAGACCTGCAGGGTCCCTGCAGGTGGCGGTCAGGCAGTGATCTCCCGGATCAAAACAGCAGGGCCGCTGGTTACAGCGGCCCTGCAGGTAAGAATCTGTATAGCGTTCTGGAAACCTATTCCTCTTCCTCCTCGGCTTCGTATGCCTTGATGACGGCATCCTGGACCTCGCCGGGAACCTGGGAGTACTCGGCGAACTTCATGGTGTAAATGGCGCGGCCGCCGGTGAGCGAGCTGAGAGCGGTGGAATACTTGTTCATCTCAGCCAGGGGAACCCTTGCCTTGATAACCTCGAAACCCTTGTCGCTCGACATTCCGAGTACCATGCCGCGGCGCCCCTGCAGGTCGCTGATGACATCACCCATGCGGTCGGAGGGAACCATGATCTCAACATCATAGACCGGCTCAAGGATCTTCGGACCGGCATTCTTGAAGGCGGTGCTGAAAGCATTGCGCCCTGCCAGACGGAAGGATATCTCGTTTGAATCTACCGGGTGCATCTTGCCGTCATAGACATATACCCTGATGTCACGGGCGTAGGAGCCTGTGAGAGGACCTACCTCCATCTTCTCCATTATGCCCTTCAGGATGGCCGGCATGAAACGGGCGTCAATGGAGCCGCCGACAATACAGTTCATGTAGATGAGCTTGCCACCCCACGGGAGATCAATCTCCTCCTTGTCGCGGTTGGCCAGCTTGATCTCCTTGCCGGCGATCTTCATCATCGACTTGGCTTCCGAACCCTCTTCATACGGCTCAATGATCATATGCACCTCGCCGAACTGGCCGGCACCGCCCGACTGCTTCTTGTGACGGTAGTCGGCCTGAGCGGTCTTTGTGATGGTCTCACGGTAAGGTATCTTGGGAGCAAGGTACTGGGTCTCGATCTTGAAAATGTTGTCAAGATGCCACTTCAGGATGTTGAGATGATACTCGCCCTGGCCGTGGATGATGATCTGCTTCAGCTCCTTGGAATACTCGACGATGATGGTCGGATCCTCCTGGTGCATGCGGCTCAGTGCCTCACCCAGCTTCTCCTCGTCACTCTCGCTGACAGGCTTGATGGCTGCACGGTATTTGGGAGCCGGGAATGTCATCTCTTCAAATGTCCAGTCGTTGCCCACGGCATTGAGAGTATGGTTTGTCTTGGTGTTCTTCAGCTTGACGAAACCGCCGACGTCACCGGCATGTATCTCCGGAACACGGATGCGGTTCTTGCCGGCACAGATGAAGATCTGGGAGAGTCGCTCCCTGGTGCCGTTGCTGGTGTTGACCACGTCGAGGTTCTCGTTGATCTTGCCTGACATCACCCTGAAATAGTTGATCTCACCGATGTGCTCCTCGATGGTGGTCTTGAAGATAAAAACGGAAGCAGCGCCGGAAGCATCATGCTTAACCTCATTGCCCTTTGAGTTTTTCACTGCAGGCATGTCGGCAGGCGAAGGTGCGGCAGCAGCGATGAACTGCATAAGCCTGTCAACCCCCACGTTTCCTTTGGCAGACACACAGAAGACCGGGAAGATACCTCTCTTGAGAAGCCCTTCACGTATGCCCCTGCTGATCTCCTCCTCAGTCAGCTTGTCATTGGCGAAGAAGAGCTCCATCAGCTCCTCGTTGCTCTCTGCCACCTTCTCGGTGAGCGCGGCATGAAGCTCCTCAGCCTTTGCAAGGTGTTCCGCCGGGATGTCGAGAACCTCCGCCTTGCCACCCTCCTTGCCGTAACGGAGCATCTTCATGCTGACGACGTCGATGACTGTGTTGAAGCCCAAACCTTCATTCACCGGGAACTGTGCCAGGGTGACATCACTGCCGAACCTCTCATGAAGCATCTCCACCGTCTTTTCAAAGTTGGCCTTCTCGTGATCGAGGCCGTTGACGACTATGATGAGCGGCTTGTGAAACTTGTCGGCTGCCCTGAATTGTATCTCCGTTCCGACCTCAACGCCGTTCTGAACATTGATAACCAGCATGACGGTGTCAGCAGCATACATTGATGATATTACTCCGCCGGAGAAATCATCCAGACCCGGGGTGTCAAGTATGTTTATCTTCTTGTCATTGTACTCTGCGTAGAGCACTGTGGAAAATACTGAGTTGCGGTTCTCCTGCTCTATCGGCTTGTAGTCTGAGACGGTGTTCCTGGCTTCCACTGTACCCCGCCTCTCAATGACCCCCCCGTTGAATAGCATCGCTTCTGCTAGGGTTGTCTTTCCTGAGCCCGAGTTTCCCAGCAGAGCAATGTTTCTTAGGTGGTCTGTTGAGTAAGTCTTCATAATTATTTTATTATATGTGTGTTGATCTCGTAGGGAGCGCAAAAATAACAAATTTTCAAAAGAGATCATAAAAGTAGTCACAGTTTGAAAAATATTTATTTATCTTTGCACCGGTTTTTTGAAAAACAGGAGTACCGGTCGCTTCTTCAGAATGTAAGTTTAGAAAAAGAGGTCGATGGGAGCGGTCGGGAAGAAATTCCTGTAAATAACTTACAAACCATAAGTTACATCTTCAGAAAACTTTGCCCCCGCAGCACTGCGCCGACGGATTTCCGTTGATGCACCATGCGGGAGCAGCGTGCGTGACGGGGAGCAGTGAAGAGTGCCTGTTGAGACGGTGGAGAGTGATTTCACGCAGGCCGGTGGATGATAGAGGGATAGATGATTGACAGGCCGGCGGATAAGAGAGGAGAGTGATTTTTTTTGACAGGCCGGTGGACTACAGAGGAGAAAGATTTTTTGCAGACCAGTATATAGAAAAGGAAAATTAATTAAAAGAGAATTATGCCAACAATTCAGCAGTTAGTAAGAAAAGGCCGCAAGAAGCTGGTAGACAAAAGCAAGGCACCTGCGCTTGACTCATGCCCTCAGAGGAGGGGAGTCTGTGTGCGTGTCTACACTACCACGCCAAAGAAACCTAACTCAGCCATGAGAAAAGTAGCCAGGGTAAGGCTGACCAACCAGAAGGAGGTCAACGCCTATATTCCGGGTGAGGGTCACAACCTCCAGGAGCACTCCATCGTGCTCATCAGGGGCGGCAGGGTCAAAGACCTTCCGGGTGTCCGCTATCACCTTATCCGTGGCGCACTTGACACCTCCGGTGTTGATGGCCGTAAGCAGAGAAGGTCAAAATACGGTGCAAAAAGACCAAAGAAGTAACAGTTAAAGGATTCACACGATATGAGAAAGGCAAAACCAAAGAAGAGGATCCTCCTACCGGACCCGAAATTCAACGATCCGTACGTTACCCGTTTCATCAATAACCTGATGTTCAGTGGTAAAAAGACCGTTGCCTTCAGAATATTTTACGACTCACTTGATATAGTGGCCGACAAGATGAAGAATGAGGAGAAGAGCCCTCTCGAGATCTGGAAGCAGGCTCTCGACAACATCACTCCTCACGTAGAGGTCAAAAGCCGCAGGGTCGGTGGTGCCACCTTCCAGGTGCCGCTTGAGATCCGTCCCGACCGCAAGGTGAGCATAAGCATGAAGAACCTCATTCTCTTCGCCCGCAAACGCAGTGGCCACAGCATGGCTGAGAAGCTTGCCGCCGAGGTGATGGCCGCCTACAACCAGGAGGGCGGAGCCTATAAGAGGAAAGAGGATACACACCGAATGGCCGAGGCCAACAAGGCTTTCGCCCACTTCAGGTTCTGATCTGACACCGGGAGAACAACCAGCAACAGATGAGCAACGATCTCAAACATACCAGGAACATTGGCATTATGGCCCATATCGATGCCGGGAAGACAACCACTTCCGAGCGCATCCTTTATTACACGGGCCGTGTGCACCGCATCGGCGAAGTCGATGACGGCAATGCCACGATGGACTGGATGGTGCAGGAGCAGGAGCGTGGTATTACAATTACCTCTGCTGCTACCACCACCTTCTGGAAATACAGGGATCAGCTCTATAAGATCAATCTCATCGACACCCCCGGGCATGTCGACTTCACCGTGGAGGTGGAGCGCGCACTGAGGGTGCTTGACGGGGCCGTGGCGGTCTTCTGCGCCGTGGGAGGCGTGGAACCGCAGTCGGAGACCGTCTGGCGGCAGGCAAACAAATACAACGTGCCGCGCATAGCCTTCGTCAACAAGATGGACCGTGCCGGCGCCGACTTCCACGGAGTGGTGCAGCAGATGATCGATAAGCTGGGAGCACACCCCGTGCCCGTGCAGATACCTATCGGTGCCGAAGAAAACTTTGAGGGTCTGATAGACCTTATCGAGATGCAGGCTATCGTCTTCGAGGATGGAGTCGATCCGCTGACAAACTTCACCGTTCAGCCCATCCCGGAAGAGATGGCCGAAGAGGCTGAAGAGTGGCGGATGAAACTCGTGGAGGCATGTGCCGAGATGGATGACTCGATACTCGAAAGATACCTGGAGGATCATCACAGCATCACCTCCGAAGAGCTGATGACGGTGCTCCGCCGTGAGACCGTTGAGGGCGTGATAGTCCCTGTCTTCTGCGGCGCTGCCTTCAAGAACAAGGGTGTACAGCGGCTGCTTAACGGGGTGGTGGCATACCTGCCTTCACCCATGGATGTGGGCGCCATCAAGGGCAAAGACCCGCGCGACGACAGGGAGATAATTCTTGAACCCAGGGCTGATGAGCCCTTCTCGGCTCTCGCCTTCAAGATAGCCACCGATCCATATGTAGGACGGCTGGTCTTCATGAGGGTCTACTCAGGCACCATCAATGCAGGCGATACCGTACTGAATGTACGCACCGGCAAGAGGGAGCGGATCAACCGTCTCTTCCAGATGCATGCAAACAAACAGAATCCCGTGCCGTCAGTATCTGCAGGAGACATATGCGCCGGCGTGGGTTTCAAGGATCTCCAGACTGGCGATACCCTCTGTGCCATCCACAAGCCTGTGCTGCTTGAGTCAATGGAGTTCCCGGAACCGGTGATCTGGATAGCCGTGGAACCCAGGACACAGGCTGACATGGACAGGCTGGGACAGGCACTCGGCAAGCTGGCCGAGGAGGATCCTACCTTCAAGGTCAGGACCGATCCCGACAGCGGACAGACAATCATCAGCGGCATGGGAGAGCTTCACCTTGAGATTCTCATTGACCGTCTGCGTCGTGAATTCAATGTTGAATGCAACCAGGGAAGGCCGCAGGTTGCATATAAGGAGGCCATAACAAAAGCATATACTCACAGGGAACTGTTCAGGAAACAGACAGGCGGCAGGGGCAAATTTGCGGATATCACCGTGGAGCTCATGCCTGCCGAAGACTCTGTTCCGGGACTCACCTTTGTAAACGAGATCAGGGGAGGCAATGTGCCGAAGGAGTTTATACCCTCAGTGGAAAAGGGTTTCCGCGAAGCGATGCTCAACGGCCCCATGGCCGGCTTCCCCCTCGACAGCCTTAAGGTTATTCTCAAGGACGGTTCCTACCATCCCGTCGACTCCGACTCTCTCTCGTTCGAGATAGCAGCCAGGCAGGCATTCCGCCACGCGGCGCCGAAATGCAACCCGGTGCTCCTTGAGCCTGTGATGAACGCCGAAGTGGTCACCCCGGAAGAGTTCGTGGGTGACGTCGTTGGCGACTTCAACAAGAGGAGGAGCAAGGTGGAGGGAATGGAATCGAAAGCAGGTGCAAGGGTTATAAAGGCAAAAGTACCTCTGGCAGAAAACTTCGGATACGTTACAGTACTGCGTACCCTTACCTCGGGCAGGGCGACATCGACGATGGAGTTCTCCCATTTTGAAGAGGTGCCTGCAGAATTAGCGAAGAAAATTATTGAAGTAACAACAGGAAAAAGTTTTTAAAAAGATGAGTCAGAAAATTCGCATCAAACTCAAGTCTTACGATCATAACCTGGTCGATAAATCGGCAGAAAAGATCGTCAAGACCGTTAAATCGACGGGTGCAGTGGTCAGCGGCCCAATTCCGCTGCCTACCCACAAAAGGATCTATACGGTGCTCCGCTCCCCGTTCGTGAACAAGAAATCGAGAGAGCAGTTTCAACTGTCATCGTACAAGCGTCTGCTTGACATATACAGCTCCACACCCAAGACCATCGATGCTCTCATGAAGCTTGAACTGCCCAGCGGGGTAGAGGTGGAAATAAAAGTGTGATAACCGGAAAAATACAGTGAATTATGCAGGGATTAATAGGAAAAAAGGTTGGGATGACCTCCGTCTTCGATGATAACGGAAAGAACATCCCATGCACAGTCCTGGAGGTAGGCCCGTGTGTCGTCTCCCAGGTGAAGACTGTGAAGAACGACGGTTATGCGGCATTGCAGCTCAGTTTTGACGACAAGAGGGAGAAATCGAGCAACAAGGCTGAGATCGGCCATTTCAAGAAGGCCGGCACCGGCCCCAAGAGGAAGATGGCCGAGTTCGTCGGGTTCGAAGAGGACAAATACAAGATAGGTGATGTCATCACCGTGGAACTGTTCGATGACGATATATATCTCGATGTCAGAGGATGGACCAAGGGCAAGGGCTTCCAGGGTGTCGTCAAGCGTTACGGCTTTGGCGGTGTGGGAGGCACAACCCACGGCCAGCACAACAGGCTCAGGGCCCCCGGCTCCATCGGCGCCTCATCATGGCCATCGAGGGTCATGAAGGGAATGCGCATGGCAGGCCGCACCGGAGGCAAACAACAGGAGACCGAACTGCGGAAGATAAAGATCATCCCCGAATCAAACCTTCTCCTTGTCAAAGGAGCCGTACCGGGCCCCAAGGGTGGTTACGTAATAATAACAAAGTAATGGAAGTAGCAGTATTTAATATAGACGGAAAAGAGACCGGAAGAAAGGTTACTCTCAACGAGACCATCTTCGGCATTGAACCCAATGACCATGCTATCTACCTCGATACGAAACAGTACCTGGCAGGTCAGAGACAGGGTACACACAAGGCCAAGGAACGCAGCGAGGTCACGGGCAGCACACGCAAGCTCAAGAGACAGAAGGGCACCGGAACAGCACGCTTCGGCAGCATCAAAAACCCCGAGTTCCGCGGCGGTGGCCGTATCTTCGGCCCCAGGCCCAGGTTCTACGGCTTCAAGCTCAATAAAAAGGTGAAACAGCTGGCCAGAAAATCAGCCCTTTCATACAAGGCAAAAGAGAACAGGATTATCATTCTTGAGGACTTCGCACTGGAGACTCCGAAGACCGCTAAAATGGCCGGAGTGAGCGCAAACCTCAATATAATGAATAAAAAATCACTCTTTGTTTTACCGGAACAAAATAAAAATATATATTTGTCATCTCGAAATTTGCAGGGAGTTGAAGTTGTAACGATCAGTGATTTAAACACTTACAGTATAATGAAAGCTTCAACTCTGGTGCTTACAGAGAGCGCAGTTGATGTTTTGCAGTCAACATTATAAACCGGGAGTTAGATATGGAAATATTACTTAAACCCATAGTGACAGAAAAGATGACCAGCCAGGGCGAGAAGTTCAACAGGTATGGTTTTCTGGTTGCACGCAAGGCCAACAAGCTCGAGATAAAGAAGGCGGTTGAGGAGCTTTACGGTGTCAATGTTGAATCGGTGAACACCATCAACGTTGCCGGCAAGAACAAAACCCGCTATACCAAGTCGGGCATAATGAAGGGAACCACAACAGCAACGAAAAATGCTGTTGTCACTCTCGCCAAAGGAGAGACGATAGATTTTTACAGCAACATTTAACAAAATATGGCAGTCAGAAAGATTAAGCCTGTAACACCAGGCCAGAGACATAAGATCGCGAGTACCTTTGCCGAGGTCACCCGCGACACGCCGGAGAAATCCTTGCTCGCGCCGCTGAAGAAGTCAGGGGGAAGGAACGTTAACGGCAGGCGCACCATGAGGTATTTGGGTGGCGGTCACAAGAGGATGTACCGTGTGATCGACTTCCGGAGAGACAAGGACGGCATTGCCGCCAAAGTCACCTCTGTGGAATATGATCCGAACCGTTCGGCCCGTATTGCCCTTCTGACCTATGCTGACGGTGAAAAGAGGTATATCATTGCTCCCAACGGGCTGAAGGTTGGGCAGGAGGTGATGTCGGGCAAAACCGCCACACCTGACCTGGGCAACACTCTCTTCCTTGAGGACATACCACTGGGAACGATAGTTCACAACATTGAGCTTAAGCCAGGCAAGGGGGCAGCTATGGCCCGCAGTGCCGGCACCTTTGCGCAGCTGGCTGCCCGTGAGGGCAAGTATGCCACCATCAAGCTCCCCTCGGGTGAAACCAGGATGGTGCTCACAGTATGCCGCGCCACAATTGGTACGGTATCAAACACTGACCACAACCAGGAGAGATCGGGCAAGGCGGGACGCAGTCGCTGGCTGGGCCGCAGACCGAGAACCAGGGGTGTCGCCATGAACCCCGTGGATCACCCCATGGGCGGCGGTGAAGGAAGAGCCTCGGGAGGCCATCCTCGGTCACGCAACGGAATGCCCGCAAAAGGGTACAAGACCAGGAGCCGTACCAAGTATTCGAACAGGCATATTATTGAAAGAAGGAAAAAATAGTTGATACGATGAGCAGATCCATTAAAAAAGGCCCCTTCATTGACCTTCACCTTGGCAAAAAGGTTGACGCAATGAATGATGGCGGAAAGAAGACCGTGATCAAGACCTGGTCAAGAAGATCGGTTATCTCCCCCGACTTTGTGGGACACACCCTGGCAGTGCACAACGGAAACAAATTCATACCTGTATACATTACCGAGAATATGGTTGGTCATAAGCTGGGCGAGTTTGCCCCTACCCGCACTTTCCGCGGTCATGGCGGGAAACAGAAATAGGTGATGTAGCTAAACAACTGAAAAAGAATCAGATATGGGTGCAAGAAAAAGAATAAGCGCAGAAAAGAGGAAGGAAGCCGTAAAAGAGCGGACCAGGGCGGTACTGAAAAACGTACCCACCTCGCCGCGCAAGATGAGACTGGTAACTGATCTTATCAGGGGTCAGGAGGTCAACAGGGCCCTTGACATACTGAAGTTCAGCAAGCAGGAGGCTTCACGCAGGGTTGAAAAACTCCTCCTCTCGGCCATTGCCAACTGGCAGGCCAAGAATGAAGGGTTGCGCCTCGAGGAGAGCGACCTCTACGTCAAGGAGGTGCAGGTCGACGGCGGCCGCATACTGCGCAGGATCCGTCCCGCCCCCCAGGGAAGGGCTTACCGCATACGCAAGAGATCAAACCATGTAACCCTTGTGCTGGGTAGCAGGAAACAGGAAACAGCAAATATTTCAGAGTAAAAGATGGGACAAAAAGTAAATCCGATAGGCAACAGAGTAGGAATCATCAAAGGATGGGACTCTAACTGGTACGGTGGCAGTGACTTCTCAAGCAAGCTTGTTGAGGACACCAGGATCAGGGAATACCTGAATGCCAGGCTTGCAAAGGCCAGTATCTCCAAGATCATCATTGAACGTACCCTCAAGCTCATCACCGTCACCGTCAACACGGCACGCCCCGGCATCATCATCGGCAAGGGAGGCCAGGAGGTTGACAAACTGAAGGAGGAGCTCAAGAAGATAACCAAGAAGGAGGTTCAGATAAACATCTTCGAGGTGAAGCGCCCTGAGCTTGATGCTGCAATAGTTGCCGGTAACATAGCCCGCCAGGTGGAAGGCAAGATATCCTACCGCCGCGCCATCAAGATGGCAGTCGCCTCAACGATGCGCATGGGCGCCGAGGGCATCAAGGTGGTGATCTCCGGCAGGCTCGGCGGTGCTGAGATGGCACGCAACGAGACCTATAAGGACGGCAGGATTCCCCTGCACACCTTCCGTGCTGACATCGACTACGCTCTTGCCGAGGCCCTCACAAAGGTAGGGCTGGTAGGTATCAAGGTGTGGATATGCAACGGCGAGGTATACGGCAAGCGTGATCTCAGTCCCAATATCGGAGCCAAGAACCTCAAGGGAGCAAAGGGAGGACCACCCTCCGGAGGCTTCAGGAAAAGAGGCGGCAACAAAAAAGATTCCAGGTAACTGAATAATACAATATATTAATAACAACTGAGCGATGTTACAACCGAAGAAGACCAAATTCAGGAGGAGCCAGAAGGGCATGATGAAAGGCAATGCCCAGAGAGGCAATCAGCTGGCATTCGGGTCATTTGGCATCAAAACCCTTGAGGAGGCATGGATCACAGGCCGTCAGCTTGAGGCTGCACGCCAGGCTGTCACCCGTCATATGAAACGTGAAGGACAGATATGGATCCGCGTCTTCCCCGACAAGCCCATTACCAAGAAGCCTGCAGAGGTGCGAATGGGTAAAGGAAAAGGTGCTCCTGAAGGCTTTGTCGTTCCGGTAACCCCCGGACGCATAATCATTGAAGCCGAGGGCGTTCCCTTTGATGTGGCCAGGGAGGCACTCCGCCTTGCAGCACAGAAACTGCCTGTGGCAACAAAATTCGTGGTACGCCGTGATTACGCCGAGGAATAAAAAATAAGAGCAATGAAGAGTTCAGAGATAAGAGAATTAAGCAACCAGGAGCTTCTCGAGCGTATTGACAACGAGAAGACCGCACTCGTGCGCATGAAGCTTAACCACGCCATCTCCCCGCTGGATAACCCCCAGAAGATCAAGGAGAGCAGGAAGTCGATCGCAAGGCTCATGACTGAGAAGCGCAAGAGAGAGATGAATGAAAAAACAAAATAGCCGCTATCACAATGGAAGAAAGGAAACTTAGAAAAGAGCGTACGGGTGTTGTCGTCAGCAACAAGATGGACAAATCCATCGTCGTTGCCATCCGCAGAAAGGTCAAGCACCCCATCTACGGCAAGTTCGTCAACCGGACGAAGAAGCTGATGGCTCATGATGAGGAGAACACCTGCAATATTGGTGATACGGTACGCATAGTGGAGACCAGGCCTCTCAGCAAGAACAAAGCCTGGAGATTGGTTGAAATAATTGAAAGAGCTAAGTAATTATGATACAGCAGGAAAGCAGGTTGACTGTTGCCGATAACACGGGTGCCAAGGAGGTTCTTTGCATCAGGGTGCTCGGCGGAAGCAAGAAGAGGTATGCGAGCGTGGGCGACAAGATCGTTGTCTCGGTAAAGAGCGCCATGCCCTCAGGTGAAGCAAAAAAGGGATCGGTAAGCAAGGCTGTGGTGGTGAGAACCAAAAAGGAGATACGCCGCGCTGACGGATCATACATCCGCTTCGACGATAACGCAGTGGTTTTGCTGACCAACACCGACGAGGTCCGTGGTACGCGTATCTTCGGCCCTGTTGCCAGGGAACTGCGCGACAAGTACATGAAGATAGTCTCACTTGCCCCTGAAGTGTTATAATTTTTAAACGGACACCCGATGCAGAAGAAATTACACATCAAGAAAGGAGACACCGTGGCTGTTATTGCCGGTGAATCAAAAGGCCAGAAGGGACGGGTCCTTGAGGTTAACAGGGATAAAAGCAAAGCCCTGGTCGAAGGAGTGAACCTGGTATCAAAACATACCAAGCCCAACGCCAAGGCACCCCAGGGAGGCATCATCAAGAAGGAGGCCCCCGTGCATATTTCCAACCTCATGGTCATTGACCCGGCCAGCGGCAAGCCCACACGTGTAGGCCGCAGACTGAACGATAAGAACAAACTGGTGCGCTTTGCCAAAAAATCAGGAGAGGAGATCAAGTAATGTATACGCCCGCACTAAAGACAAAATACAGGAGTGAGATCACACCTGAACTGATGAAACAGTTCAACTACAAGAGTGTGATGCAGGTACCGCGTCTCGAAAAGATAGTAATCAACCAGGGACTCGGTCAGGCTATCGCCGACAAGAAGCTGTTGGAGATGGGAGTGAAGGAGGTGAGTGACATCGCCGGACAGAAGGCTGTGCAGACGGTCTCGAAGAAGGACATATCCAACTTCAAGCTCCGCAAGGCCATGCCCATCGGCGTCATGGTCACGCTTCGCAAAGACCGCATGTACGAATTCCTCGAGAGGCTCATAGCCGTTGCCCTGCCGCGCATACGCGACTTCAAGGGTGTAGGCGCCAAACTCGACGGCCGCGGCAACTATACACTCGGGATCACGGAACAGATTATCTTCCCGGAGATCGATATAGACAAGATTGCCAAGATCATGGGTCTGCAGATAACCTTCGTCACCACCGCCCGGAGTGATGAAGAGGCCTATGCACTGCTCAAACAATTCGGAATACCCTTTAAAAACAAGTAAACAGATCGGAATATGGCTAAAGAATCAATGAAAGCCCGCGAGGTCAAACGCGCCAGACTTGCAAAAAGATACGCCGCCAAAAGGGCAGCCCTCAAAGCAGAAGGAGACTACATCGCTCTGAGTGCCCTGCCGCGCAACTCAAACCCCATCAGGCAGCGTAACAGGTGCAAGATCACCGGGAGACCGAGAGGCTACATGAGACAGTTTGGCATCAGCAGGATCACATTCAGGGAGATGGCCTCCAAAGGACTCATCCCGGGCGTAAGAAAAGCAAGCTGGTAACAACCCGACAGAGATATAAACTATTAACTACAATAAGATGACAGATCCAATAGCAGATTTTCTTACCAGAGTGAGAAATGCCGTAAAAGCCGGACACAAAGTTGTTGAGACCCCGGCTTCCGGTCTGACGAAGGATATCACCAGGATACTCTACGAAAAAGGATACATCCTCAGCTATAAGTTCATTGATGACGACCTGCAGGGCAAGATCAAGATCGCCCTCAAGTATCATCCCAAGAGCAAGCTGCCGGCTATCAAGTCGATACGCAGGGTGAGCCGTCCCGGCCTCAGGAAATACGTAGGCGTGGATAAACTCCCGCGTGTCCTTAACGGACTGGGAATAGCCATTCTCTCCACCTCCGCCGGTGTCATGACCGAGAAGGAGGCCAAAAAGGAGAATGTCGGGGGTGAAGTAATATGTTATGTTTATTAAACAGGAGGAGGATTCAAATGTCACGAATAGGAAAAATGCCGGTCTCCCTGCCATCAGGCGTCACTGTTTCTGTTGACGACGCCAACGTGGTAACTGTCAAGGGACCGCTGGGAACGCTGTCACAGAAGATTGACAGTGACATCACTGTTGAGATTGAAAATAATGAGCTGGTACTCTCCAGGCCAAACGACGAGAAGAGGATCAAATCTCTCCATGGCCTTTACAGGGCCCTGATAGCCAATATGGTTGTGGGTGTCTCCAAGGGTTACAGGAAGGATCTGGAGCTTGTGGGTGTCGGCTACCGTGCCGAGGCCAACGGCCAGCGGCTTGAGATGAACCTCGGCTATTCACACGATATAGTAATTGAGCTGCCGCAGGAGATAAAGGTCGAGACCAAAACCGAAAAGAGGAGCAACCCCGTTATCATCCTTTCGAGTATTGACAAGCAGCTCATAGGGCATGTGGCAGCAAAGATCAGATCGCTGCGTCCGCCTGAACCCTACAAGGGCAAAGGTATTAAGTTCGTGGGTGAGAGACTCAGGAGAAAAGCCGGCAAATCGGCTGGTGTATAACATGATTAAACAGTGAAGCCATGGCTTTAACGAAGACAGAAAAAAGAGAAAAGATCAAAATGCGGATTCGCAGGAGTATCAAGGGTACCCCGGCGAAACCAAGAATAACTGTATACCGCAGTAACAAGCAGATATATATTCAGGCTGTTGATGATGTCAACGGTGTGACCCTCGCTTCGGCATGTTCCAGGGAGAAGGAGATAGCTTCCGGCAAGGGCAAAAAGAAGACCGAGGTGGCAGCACTGGTGGGCAAACATTTTGCAGATGTCTGCAAAGAGAAGGGCATCGAGAATGTTGTCTTTGACAGAAACGGTTACCAGTATCATGGCAGAGTGAAATCATTAGCTGACGGAGCACGTGAAGGCGGCTTAAAATTCTAAACAGTATGGCATACGGAACAAAGCGAATTAAGAACAGTGATCTTGAACTTACCGACAGGCTGGTAAGCATCCAGAGGGTAACCAAGGTGACAAAGGGAGGCCGTACATTCAGCTTCTCAGCCATCGTCGTGGTCGGCGATGAGAAAGGTATTGTGGGTCACGGCCTCGGTAAGGCAGGTGAGGTCACCACTGCCATTGCCAAGGGGATAGAAGATGCCAAGAAGAACCTCATCAAGGTACCGGTTTTCAAGGGAACCATCCCTCATGAGCAGTACGGTAAGTTCGGCGGGGCATACGTCTTCATCAAGCCCGCATCGGAAGGAACCGGTGTCAAGGCAGGAGGCGCCATGCGTGCCGTCCTCGAGAGTGTCGGTGTCAGAAACGTGCTGGCCAAGTCAAAGGGCTCATCGAACCCGCATAACCTTGTAAAGGCTACAATAGCAGCACTGCTCGAGATGCGTGATGCAAGCACCGTGGCTGATCACAGGGGAGTAACAATGGAAAAGGTATTTAACGGCTAGTAATATTTGCACCAATGGCAAGAATAAGGATAACCCAGGTTAAAAGCAGGATAGGACAGTCCGAGAGACAGAAGAGAATACTCGATGCACTGGGCCTCAAAAAGATGCATCAGACTGTTGAGCATGACGACTCCCCAACGATAATGGGTATGGTCAGGAAGCTGGAACACCTGGTCAGGATGGAGAAAGTATAAGGGTATTAACTGCATTACATATATTGTACAATGGATTTAAGCAATTTAAAACCGGCACCAGGGTCGGTGAAAAGAGAGAAGCGCATCGGCCGCGGTGAAGGATCAGGACGGGGCGGTACCTCAACACGCGGTCATAAGGGTGCCAAGTCACGTTCAGGCTACAGCAAGAAGGTCGGCTTTGAAGGCGGCCAGATGCCGTTGCAGAGACGCGTGCCCAAGTCGGGATTCAAGAACATCAACCGGGTTGAGTACAAGGGCATCAATCTCAGTACGCTGGAAAAACTCGCCGAGAAGCTCAACAGTGATCGCATTGACGTTCAGACAATGCTCACCGCCGGCCTTATCAACAAGAACTCACTGGTAAAGATACTCGGCAACGGTACGCTGACGAAGAAGCTCGAGGTGCACGCCCATGCTTTCAGCAAGTCAGCCCAGGCAGCAATAGAAGCTAATCAGGGAACAGCAGTTAAACTGTAAGGCATGAAATTCATACAGACCATAAAAAATATTTTCAAGATTGAGGATCTGAGAGCAAGGATCCTCTACACCCTTGGCATCGTTGCCCTCTACCGTCTGGGTAAATATATCACGCTGCCGGGCGTAGATCCGTCAATGCTTGAGAACCTGCAGAGCCAGACATCAAGCGGGATTATGGGACTGCTTGACATGTTCTCCGGCGGAGCCTTCTCACAGGCATCCATCTTTGCCCTCGGCATCATGCCCTATATCTCCGCCTCTATCGTCATTCAGCTGCTCGGCATCGTGTTCCCCTACTTCCAGAAACTGCAGAAGGAGGGTGAGAGCGGCCGACGCAAGATGAACCAGTATACACGGTATCTCACCGTGGCCATCCTGATACTGCAGGCGCCAACATACCTTGCCAACCTGCACGCCGTGCTGCCACCGGAGGCATTCGTGCTCACGGGGATGTTCTTCAAGGTATCCTCGGTGATCATCCTCACGGCCGGCACGATATTTGTCATGTGGCTTGGCGAAAGAATAACAGACAAAGGTATAGGTAACGGAATTTCACTCATAATCATGGTGGGCATCATTGCCCGCTTCCCCGTCTCATTCGTGTTTGAGGCCGGTACCCGCATCAACGGATCGGGCGGACTCATCGCACTGCTGATAGAGATAGTGTTCCTCTTCCTGGTGATACTGGGTTCAGTACTGCTGGTGCAGGGCACAAGGAGGATTCCCGTTCAGTATGCACGGCGCATCGTAGGCAACAAGCAATACGGCGGCGTCAGACAGTATATACCCCTCAAGGTGAACGCAGCAGGCGTTATGCCCATCATCTTCGCCCAGGCGATAATGATGCTGCCTATCATCCTCGCCGGATTCAGCGAATCAGGGTCGGGCTTCGTGGTGGCCTTTACAAACATGTACGGATTCTGGTACAACCTGGTCACCGCCCTGCTCATAATACTCTTCACCTACTTCTATACCGCGGTTACAATCAACCCGGTGCAGATGGCTGAAGACATGAAGAAGAACGGCGGTTTTATTCCGGGCATCAAACCCGGGCGCAAGACCGTTGAGTTCATTGACAGCATTATGTCAAGGATCACCCTCCCGGGATCTATCTTCCTGGCTATTATTGCCATTCTCCCCGCCTTCGCCGTCAACTTCGGCGTCAGCGGTGAGTTCGCACAGTTCTTCGGAGGCACGTCGCTCCTCATTCTCGTGGGCGTCGTCCTTGATACTCTCCAGCAGATCGAAAGTCATCTGCTCATGCGCCACTATGACGGCCTGATGAAGTCGGGCCGTATTAAGGGCAGGACCGGAGCCGTAACGGCTATCTGATTCCTTTACGTTCTTTGATGATTTATATTAAGACAGATGCGGAGGTAGAACTCCTGCGGCAGAGCAACCTGCTCGTCTCGCAGACGCTGGCAGAGCTGGCGCGGCACATCAGGCCGGGAGTGACAACACTCTATCTTGATGGTATCGCCGAGACCTTTATACGCGATCACGGCGCCCTGCCCGGCTTCAAGGGCTATGCCGGCTTCCCCAATACGCTCTGCACATCTGTTAATGACAAGGTGGTACACGGAATACCGTCTGACTACACCCTGGAGGAGGGAGACATTATCTCTGTCGACTGCGGGGTGATACTGAACGGTTTTTACGGCGACAGCGCCTATACCTTCCCGGTGGGAGAGGTGAAACCCGGGATCATGCGCCTGCTTGAATATACCCGCGCCTCACTGGAGGCAGGAGTAATGGAGGCAGTGGCCGGTAACCGCGTGGGAGACATATCCCATGCAGTGCAGAAAAAGGCAGAAAGCGGAGGCTACTCGGTAGTGCGTACCCTGGTGGGACACGGCCTGGGCAGAAACCTGCACGAGGGTCCCGAGGTGCCTAACTTCGGCAAAAGAGGCAGCGGCCCAACACTTGAAAGGAACCTGGTCATCTGCATAGAGCCGATGATAAACATGGGTACCAAAAACACAAGGGTCGCAGCCGACGGATGGACGGTAAGCACAGGCGACGGCAAGCCGTCAGCCCATTTTGAATATGCTGTTGCAGTCAGGGAGGGTAAAGCCGACCAGCTGACAACATTTGAATATATAGAAGAAGTATTAACAAAGAGGTAACAATATGGCCAAACAACCATCAATAGAGATTGACGGAACGATCATCGAGGCGTTGTCAAACGCGATGTTCAGGGTCAGGCTCGAAAACGGACATATAATAACCGCACACATTTCGGGCAAGATGAGAATGCATTATATCAAGATCCTGCCCGGTGACAAAGTCAAGGTGGAGATGTCTCCCTATGACCTTACCAAAGGAAGAATAACATTCAGATTTAAATAGAAAGAAAAGAGCGATGAAAGTAAGAGCATCAGTCAAAAAACGCTCAGCCAACTGCAAGATAGTGAGGCGTAACGGGCGTCTGTATGTGATAAATAAGAAAAATCCCAAGTTCAAGCAGAGGCAGGGATAAATTTAATTAACTTTGCACTTCAAATTAAAAGAGGTATATGGCACGTATTAATGGGGTAGACCTACCAAGGAACAAGCAGGGAGAGATAGCTCTTACCTATATCTATGGGGTCGGACGCAGCACGGCACAGAAAGTGCTTGACAGAGCCGGCGTCGACCGCCACATGAAGGTAGATGAGTGGAATGACGATAACATCAATGCTATCCGTCAGGTCCTCGCTGAGAATTACAAACTGGAGGGCGAACTGCGTTCCGAGACACAGCTGAACATAAAAAGGCTGATGGACATAGGATGCTACCGCGGTATCCGTCATCGTATCGGACTTCCCGTGCGCGGACAGAGCACCAAGAACAATGCCCGTACACGCAAGGGCCGCAAGAAGACTGTTGCCAACAAGAAAAAAGCTACTAAATAATTAACATATGGCAAAGAAGACTGGGACGCAGAAGAAGAAGGTCGTCAAGGTTGAACCGGTGGGGCAGGCTCACGTTCATTCATCATTCAACAACATAATTATAAGCCTGACAAACAGCTCAGGCCAGGTTATATCATGGGCCTCAGCAGGCAAGATGGGCTTCAGGGGCTCTAAGAAAAACACTCCCTATGCCGCCCAGATGGCTGCCGAAGAGTGCACTAAAGTCGCCTATGAGCTGGGCCTTCGCAAGGTGAAGGTCTATGTCAAGGGACCCGGATCAGGACGTGAATCGGCCATACGCTCAATATCAAACAACGGAGTGGAGGTCACCGAGATCGTTGACGTAACACCCATGCCTCACAACGGATGCCGTCCGCCCTCACGCAGAAGAGTGTGACAGGGCCCAATTTTTATTTTATAAAACGAAAAACAGTTCAATTCAATGGCAAGATACACAGGACCAAGATCAAAGATCGCCAGGAAATTCGGAGAGCCCATTTTCGGCCCTGACAAAAACCTCGACAGGAAGAACTTTCCGCCCGGACAGCATGGCCTGACCAAGAAGAGGAAGAAGACCTCCGAGTACGGCGTGCAGCTCCGCGAAAAGCAGAAGGTGAAATATACCTACGGCCTGCTTGAAAGGCAGTTCCGCAATTTTTTCGAGAAAGCTTCGTCGGCTTCAGGCGTCACCGGACTGATACTGCTCCAGATGCTCGAATCACGCCTTGACAATGTGGTTTACCGCCTCGGCGTAGCCCCGACAAGAGCGGCAGCACGGCAGCTTGTCTCTCACCGTCACATTACCGTAAACGGCAATGTGGTCAATATACCCTCTTATCTGCTCCGCCCGGGAGATATCATAGGTGTGCGCGAAAAGTCAAAATCGCTCGAGACAATCATCGAATCACTTGAGTCAAACCGCCGCTCCAGGCTTGCATGGCTCGAATGGGATGAGACCCAGATGGCCGGAAAATACATGAGCGTACCCGAACGTTCCGAAATACCGGAAGAAATCAAGGAACAGCTTATCGTTGAACTATATTCCAAGTAATAAAGTAATAATATTCATATGGCCATATTAGCATTCCAGAAACCTGACAAAGTAATATTACTGGAAGCGGACGACCAGTACGGAAAATTTGAATTCCGCCCGCTTGAACCCGGCTATGGCATAACCGTAGGTAATGCCCTCCGGAGAATCCTGCTCTCATCACTTGAAGGCTATGCCATCACAACCATCAAGATCGACGGTGTTGACCATGAGTTCTCAACCATTACGGGAGTCATGGAAGATGTGACTGAGATAATACTGAACCTCAAGCAGGTGCGTTTCAGAAAGATGGTCGAGGATATTGACAACGAGAAGATTGTTGTCAAACTGTCCGACCAGGAACAGTTCAAGGCCGGTGACCTGAACAACTCACTCAGCAGCTTCGAGGTGCTTAACCCCGAGCTGGTCATCTGCCGTATGGAACCGGATGTCAAGCTGCAGATAGAAATCAACATAAGCAAAGGCAGGGGATACGTCCCGGCCGAGGAAAACCAGCCGGAAGAGGCTGAATTCGGAGTCATAGCTATTGACTCTATCTTCACACCCATCCGCAATGTGAAATATTCCATTGACAACTACAGGGTTGAACAGAAGACCGACTACGAAAAACTGATCCTGGAGATCACCACCGACGGATCCATCCACCCGAAAGACGCCCTCAAGGAGGCAGCAAAGATACTTATATACCACTTCATGCTCTTCTCCGAAGACAAGATCACAATTGACTATGAAGACAAACTGGCCAACGAGGAGTTCGATGAAGAGATCCTCCATATGCGCCAGCTGCTCAAGACCAAACTCGTTGACCTTGACCTCTCGGTAAGGGCACTGAACTGCCTTAAGGCAGCAGAGGTTGAGTCACTGGGCGACCTCGTCAAATTCAACAAGAATGACCTGCTTAAGTTCCGCAACTTCGGCAAGAAGTCACTCACCGAACTCGACGAGCTGCTTGAGACAATGAACCTCTCATTCGGGATGGATGTGGCAAAATATAAACTCGACAAAGATTAATAACAGGTAAGCAGAGAGAGAAATGCGACATTTAAATGCTATAAACCACCTTGGAAGAAAAAGTGCAGACAGGAAAGCCCTGCTTGCCAACATGGCAGCATCACTTATTCTTCACAAGCGTATTACAACCACCACTGCAAAAGCACGCGCGCTGAGGAGATATGTTGAGCCGCTCATTACAAAGTCAAAGGACGACTCAACCCATTCACGCAGGGTGGTATTCAGTTATCTTGAAAATAAAAATGCCGTCTCTGAGCTCTTCAGGGAGGTCGCACCACGTATCGCTGCCCGTCCGGGCGGTTATACCCGCATCCTCAAGACAGGTACCAGGCTGGGTGACTCTGCTGAGATGTGTATCATAGAGCTGGTCGACTTCAATGAGAACATGCTTGCTGCCGAGGGCGCCAAGGCCAAAACCACACGCCGCCGCCGCAGCCCGAAGAAAAAGGGCGTTGAGACAACCGCCGCTGCCGCTGCGGTGACCAAGGGAGGAGCTAAGGCTGCCGATGCGAAGAGTGCCGCAGCCAAAACCGAACCCGCCGCCGAAGATGTGACAGACCAGGAACCCGTAAAGGCAGAGGAAACAGCAGTTGATCAGGTTTCCGCGAAGGCAGAGGAGCCTGAAACCAAACCGGAGGAAGGTACGGAAGAGAATTCACAGGAGACTGAGAACGAAGAAAAGGAATAACATCCGGCAGGATATCATTAAAGGGATATTGACTTATACTCATATCCCTTTTTTTTGTATCTTGCAACCCGATCATATTTAAACATAAAATACAATGAGTCAGATAATTAGTGTTCATGCAAGAGAGATCCTCGATTCACGGGGCAATCCAACAATCGAAGTTGAAGTAGTAACCGCCAGCGGTGCCTCGGGCAGGGCTGCAGTTCCGTCAGGTGCCTCCACCGGTGAGAACGAGGCGCTGGAACTCAGGGACGGTGATAACAGCCGCTATCTGGGCAAGGGAGTGCTGAAGGCAGTCCATAATGTCAACAACATCATCGCTGAAGACATAATGGGTATGGATGTCACCAACCAGGTGGGCATCGATGAGAAAATGATTGAGATTGACGGAACGCCCACCAAGAGCAATCTGGGCGCCAATGCCATACTGGGTGTCTCCCTGGCATGTGCCAAAGCAGCGGCAGCATATCACGGCCTCACGCTGTACAGATACATCGGGGGCACAAATGCCCGCGTGCTGCCGGTCCCTATGATGAACATCATCAACGGCGGATCACACTCTGATGCACCCATAGCCTTCCAGGAGTTCATGATACGGCCAAAAGGCGCCAGCTCATTCGCCGAGGGCCTCAGGATGGGAGCAGAGGTATTCCATGCACTGAAGAAGGTGCTCAAACAGCGCGGCCTCAGCACCGCGGTGGGCGATGAGGGCGGTTTTGCCCCTAAACTGAAGGGCACGGAAGATGCTCTTGACAGCATCATTGAGGCCATCACTGCCGCCGGTTATAAGCCGGTCACCGACGTAACGGTGGCTCTTGACTGCGCCGCCAGCGAGTTCTTTGAAGATGGCATCTACAACTACACCAAGTTCGAAGGCAAAGGCGGCAAGAAGCTCACTCCCCAGGAGCAGGCTGACTATCTCACTGCCCTGGTGAAAAAATATCCTATCATTGACTCCATCGAGGACGGTATGAGTGAGGGCGACTGGGACGGATGGAAGATCCACACCGATCAGCTCGGTTCAGAGATACAGATCGTGGGTGACGACCTCTTCGTTACCAATGTAGAGTACCTGGAGAAGGGTATCACATCTGGATGCGCCAACTCTATACTCATCAAGCTGAACCAGATAGGTACACTCACCGAGACACTGAACTGTATCGAGATGGCTCACAGGGCAGGATATACCACCGTCATCTCGCATCGCTCGGGTGAGACTGAAGACTCAACCATTGCTGATGTGGCTGTGGCAGTTAACTCAGGGCAGATCAAGACCGGATCACTGAGCCGCACAGACCGCATTGCTAAATACAACCAGCTTCTGCGTATCGAAGAGGAGCTGGGCAACAACAGCTCGTACGGCTGCGAGGGTTAATCGCCCGCGTCAGCTGAATCCGGTCGCAATCCGGCGCTGAATTGGAGAAGAGGGTGGTACCTGGCATGCCACCTTCTTTTTTTTCTATATTTGCGTAAACCTGTTTCTAAATGTCATTCAACGGTCTGGCCCAATATGCAAGTTATCTCGATGAGCGCGGTGACCTTACCCGTGTCAGGTGCCGTGTAAGTCCGCAGCTTGAGATTACGGAGATTGCTGACCGAATGGTGAAAAACGGGGGCAAAGCCCTGCTCTTTGAGGATACAGGCACTGCCTTCCCGCTGCTGATCAACGCCTTTGCCTCTGACAGTCGCATGGCCGCGGCCATAGGCCGCAGCTCGCTGGATGATGCCGGGGAAGAGATGTTCTCCCTCATCGAATCGGTAAGTGAGGCGCGCAGCCTCTCCGGCAAGCTCGCAAAACTGCCGCAGATGATGCAGCTCCTGCGGCTTGCTCCCGTCAGAAAAAGGGGCAGAGGTGAGTGCCAGGAGGTTGTCGAAACGGTCCCGGACCTCGATGCACTTCCCGTACTCAAATGCTGGCCCCATGACGCCGAAAGGTTCATCACCCTGCCTCTTGTGCATACAAGGCATCCTGAGACGGGAAAGACCAACCTCGGGATGTACCGTATGCAGGTGATGGGCAAGGATGTCACCGGCATGCACTGGCACCGCCACAAGACCGGAGCACGCCATTTTGAGGCGTGGAAGAGGAGGGGGGAGCGTATGCCCGTCACTGTCACCCTCGGCGGTGACCCGGTCTGTACCTACGCTGCAACCGCACCCCTGCCTGAGGATATCAGCGAATATCTTCTGGCAGCATTCCTGCGACGCAAAAGGGTCACACTCGTCAAGTGCCTCACGAATGACCTGTGGGTACCGGCTGACTCTGACATCGTTATCGAAGGCTACGTTGACCCGGCGGAGGAGCCGGTGACGGAAGGCCCGTTCGGTGACCATACAGGCTTCTATTCCCTGGCCGACCTCTATCCCCGTTTTCATGTCACCTGCATCACCCACCGCAGAAATGCCGTCTATCCTGCCACCGTAGTAGGTGTGCCCCCGATGGAGGACGCCTGGATGGGCAAGGCCACGGAGAAGATCTTCTTCGCCCCGATAAAGCTGGCGATAGCTCCCGAGATCAGGGAGCTGCACATGCCGGTGGCAGGTGTGGCACATAACCTTGTGATTGTGAGCATTGAAAAGAGGTACCCGGGTCAGGGTCTGAAGGTGCTCAGCGCTCTCTTCGGCGCAGGCCAGATGATGCTCAGCAAATATATCATAGTGGTCAGCAGCGGGGTCTCCGTCACTGACTACCTGGCGGTGGCAGAGGCTATCTTCGGTAACGTGAGGTTTGATACAGACCTGCTCCTCACACGCGGTCCGCTCGATGTCCTCGATCACTCTTCCGACCTGTTCAGCATGGGCGGCAAGCTGGGCATCGATGCTACGGTCAAGCTCCCGGAGGAGCGCACCGGCGAGTACTACTCCCTTCCTCTTTTTCCGCTGACCGATGACGATGTCACCGGTGATATCATCTCCGGAATCAGGACTATGGCAGAGTATTCCCTGCCGGTAGCCGTGCTGTCAATAAGGAAACCGCCGGAGGGGCTGGATATGCGACATTTTGCAACCTCGCTGCCTGCTCCTCTGACCATGCCCGGCACCATCATCGTTGCCGTGGATGACGGAGCTGATGCCGAGGACCCTGCGATGATCACCTGGCTTGTCACCGGCAACAGCGACCCGTCGCGCGACCACTACAGGCTCGACAACGGGGCTCTGTTCATCGATGCCACCTCCAAGACACTCTCACTGCCGGCCTTCCCGAGAGCATGGCCCAACGTGGTCTGTTCCGACGCGGAGACCATAGGGCTCGTTGACCGGAGATGGAGTGAATACAGTATCGGGGAGTTTATAACCTCTCCTTCACTGAGACTGCTGCCCCTGGTCAGGCCGGGCAAGGCATCGGTGGAGACAGTCAACAGCCCGGCAAGGTGAATCCATTGCTGATCACGGTCTGCCTGCCTGCATTGCTACAGGGTGTGAAGGATAACAGTGTCATCAACTATCTCCTCCTGATCTTCATTGTGCTGGCTGTCATCTACCTCGCCGTACTGCAGTTCTGGGTGCTGCTGCGCACCAGGAGGCATCTCAGAGAGATCAGGAGTGCATATGACGAGATAGACATGCAGAGGGCGGAGCTGCAGCTTCGCAATAAGGACCTTACCGACAGTCTCAACTATGCCAGGAGGATCCAGGCCGCGCTTCTGCCTGCCGTGCATCACATCAACAAGATCTTTCCCGACTACTTCATCTATTACCGGCCAAAGCATATCGTCAGCGGCGATTTTTACTGGTTCAGTGAGAGAAACGGCAAGTACTTCATTGCGGCCGCCGACTGTACGGGCCACGGCGTGCCCGGGGCGCTGATGTCAATGATAGGACTGGAGCTGATACAGAAGATTATTACGGAGATGAAGGTTGACGACAGCGATCAGATACTGTTGACGATGAACCGCGAGCTTGAGTCGGCATTCTTCAGGGAGGAGAGCGGCAAGGCACTTATACGTGACGGCATCGAGATGAGCATATGTGTCATAGACCGCAAGACCAGGGAGATGGAGTTCTCGGGCGCCTTCCTTCCTGTATATATCGTCCGTGACGACAAGCTCATCGAGATCAAGGGCGACAAGAAAAATGTAGTGCAGTCGTTTGCCATGGTATCATTCAACCGGAGCACCTTCAGGCTGCAGAAGGGTGACATTCTCTACCTCTTCTCCGACGGTTATGCCGACCAGTTCGGGGGTCCCGAGAACAAGAAGTTCATGTACCGCAGGCTCAGGCACCTTTTGCTCACCATAAGCAAGTACCCGTTGACGGATCAGGAGCGCATCATTGACGAGACGATCGCATCATGGATGGGAGACCATGACCAGATAGATGATATGATGATCCTTGGTGTGCGGCCCTTCTGAACTCAGACGAGGGCGGTGATCTTCTCAATAAGCAGCTCGGGGTCTATCGGCTTGCTGATATAATCATCCATGCCCACTGCCAGGCACTGTTCCCTGTCTCCCAGCATTGCATTGGCGGTGATGGCAATAATGGGAACATGCATGCGGGTGCTCATCTCCAGCCCCCTGATCTTGTCTGCAGCCACCAGCCCGTTCATCACCGGCATCTGCACGTCCATCAGTATCAGGTCATACTTCGAGGTGCCGAACATATCAAGGGCCTCCTTGCCGTTACGGGCGGTTTCTATCCGCCTGACAAGCGGTTCAAGCATCAGCTGGGTGATTCGCAGATTGATGGGATTATCCTCCACAAGAAGTATGGAAAGCTCCTTCAGCTCTTTCCTCTCTTTCTCCCCCGACAGTCCCTGCATAAAAGCGCTGGCGGCTGCAGGGTGGTTCACCTTGTCTGCCCTGCGCAGGTTGACATGGAAGACGAAGTAGGACCCGGAGCCGGCGGTTGCCTCTTTCCAGCTGCCCCCGGAGTTGCGTATCAGCCTTCCGGAGAGGGGCCACGGCTGGCGTCCCTCGCCGATGAAAACCACCGGATTGTTTGTTGACAGGGTGAACTCAACCTTCTGAAGGCCGTTATGCTCACCCGCCTCCCTGGCCTGTATCTTTACCGTAACCTTTCCCGAGGAGCAGGAGATGGCAGCGCTGAGCAGGTCTATCAGTATCTGCTTGAGGATGATGGGATCACCGTTGTACTCTGTCTCTCCCTCTCCCTTGTCGTCATAGAGTATCAGGCTCTGCTCATGCTTCCTGTTGAGCTTCATGAGCCCTATGGTGTCCTTTATGATCGGCCCCAGCCTGAAACGGATGGTGCCTTTCCTTTCAAAGGTGATGTTGCCTGCCGTCTCCATGGTCAGATCATTGACAACATCCACCATTGTTCCGGTTGAGGCAACGAAGGTCTCAACAAGCTCCTGCTGCTTGGCGGAGGCGGCTGTCTCACTGAGCATGCCGCCCAGAAGTACCAGGTTGTTCAGTGGCTCCCTGATCTTGTGGGAGAAGGAATTGATCACATCCTCGTTCCTCTCGGCTATAGATGACATCTCATCTATGATCGACCTGCTGTCGGATATAAGTCGCCGTATCTCATGAACAGCCAGTGCCAGCGGCACCACGGCGAGGATACCGGCCACCAACGGCACCCACACCAGCCCCGCGATGGCCGTGGAGAGGGCTATGATCACCAGCAGCAGGGCTGTGGCAACAGGAAGGAGTATCCTGTCCCTTGTCCTGCGGGTCATCAGGTCTGAATGCGGAACCGAAACAGGTTTTGATATTTTTGGCATATCGCGGGTACAGTAGAAATATGACACTCAAATATACATGAATTTAAATAAAGATAAAGCCGGGGTCTGGCTCTCAGTATTCATAAAAGATTATTTTTGCCTTACGGTACAATTTTTGAGGAAGAATCCAAAAAGGAGTGTGATGAAAAGGAGCATGATGACACTGATTGCCGTACTTGTTGCCGCTGGCATTTCATGGGCACAGGAGAGGGATACCCTTGTTGCATATACTCCCGACTTCAAATTCAGGGACGGTATCTATATGAACTTCGACCAGGTGAAGGCAAACAGCCCGATCCCCAAAGCCAAACTCTTTACGTCAGTTGATTACAACGACAAGGACTTCTTTGACGAGGTGCTTGCCTCGGAAAAGATATACTTCTATGACAACATGGGTGTCAGGCAGGAGATAGAACGGGATCAGATATGGGGTTTTGCCCGTAACGGGGTCCTCTACGTCAGGGTGCAGGGCTCATATAACCGCATTACATTCTTCGGCTCAATCATCCACTTTGTGGCTGATGTTACCACCTCTTCACCGGGAAATTACCCCTACAATTACTATGACCCCTACTATTCGCCATACAGGTCTTACTACTCTCCGTACTACTACAGCCCCTACCGCAGCTACTATGACCCCTACGGGTACGGATACCCCTACGGCCGGAACACCACCAGGACAAATCTTGAGATGTATATGATTGACTTCGAGACCGGGAAGGTATATGAATATGACCGGGAGAATCTTGAGGCCCTGCTTATGCGTGACCCCGAGCTCTATGAGGAGTTCGTATCAATGCGCAGCAAGAATCAGAAGAAGATGATGTTCGTCTACCTCAGGAAGTTCAATGAGAGAAATCCCGCCATGCTTCCTGCCGGCAGGTAGAGTTGTTTTTCAGATCACAAACGTGCAACATTTAGTCTGAGCCCCCGTCTTTAAAAAAAAGCCACATGGAAGAGATTAAAACATACACACAATCGGAACGTGACTGGGCAATGTTCTGCCACCTGTCAGCATTTGCCGGCTACTTCTTTCCCTTCGGCGGGATAATAGGCCCGATCATCTGCTGGATCTCCAGGAAGGATGAATCGGAGTGGGTCAACTCGAACGGAAAGTCATCACTCAATTTTCAGATATCGATGCTTCTCTATACCGTGCTGGCTATACCTCTCTGCTTCATCATTGTAGGCATACCCATACTGCTCGCTCTCGGGGTCCTGGAGTTCATTTGTATCATTGTTGCCAGTATAAAAGCCGCAAAGGGAGAGGTCTTTAAATACCCGCTCTCCATTCCGTTCATGCAATAAATCCTCATCAAACGCTTTTAGCCACCGTAGCCTCTTTCGTCGTCGACTCAAACTGCCGGCTGCCGACTGAAGAGTGCCGGCTGCCGACTGCCGACTGAAGACTGCCGACTGCCGACTGAAGAGTGCCGACTGCCAACTGCCGACTGAAGAGTGCCAACTGCCGACTGCCGACTGCCAACTGAAGAGTGCCGACTGCCAACTGCCGACTGCCGACTGAAGAGTGCCAACTGC
>JAVEXM010000024.1:0-29893 GCA_034004025.1 Bacteroidales bacterium | reverse complement strand
CGAGGGCTCACTGGCAGGCATTGCAGGCGTCGGGCTTAGTCTCACGCCCAGCAACGGGATGATATATGCAGCTCTCTCCGTAAGGTACCGCGACAGCCGTGAGCAGCGAGGAGAGCCTTCCCCGGGCAGGGTCGCCACAGTCGCAGCAGGAGCTGATGCGGAAGCCCCTTCAGGCATGAAGCTGCTCTGGAGGGCGAAGCTTGACGCCCCGGCAGCAGTGAAACCCTTCCTCTTCACCAATCATAATACAGGGGCAACAGAGATATTCATTCAGGATGAGAAGAATAATATTTACCTGATCAGCGCATCGGGCAAGATACTGTGGAAGGCACCCGTCAGGGAGAGGATCAACGGGGATATCTTCATGATAGACTATTACAGGAACGGGAAGAACCAGCTGCTCTTTTCAGGTAAGGATTACCTGCACCTCATTGACCGCAACGGCAATTATGTGGACAAATACCCGGTAAAGATGCGCTCCCCGGCTTCCGGTCAGCTTGCCGTTTTTGATTATGAAAACAACAAGGATTACCGTCTCTGCATAGCCGGTGAGGACAGGAAGATCTACATCTATGACCGGGCAGGGTCGCCTGTCAGGGGATGGAACCTCTTCACCACCCGCGGCAGGGTCACCGATCCTGTGAGGTTCTTCAGGGTCAGGGGCAAGGATTATCTCATTGCTGCCGATGACCAGGATGTATATGTGCTTGATCGCACCGGAAACATCCGTGTTGCCCACCAGGAGCCGCTCAGGAAGGCCGCAGGGTCAGCCATAAGGCTTGCCGGCGGCGATGATAATGCATTGATATTCACGGCTGCGGACGGCACTGTAATACGGCTGTCGTTTGACGGTACGGTAAACAGGCAGAGTGCCGGCACTGTCTCAGCGAAGCACAGCGCCGATTTCACGGACCTCAACGGCGACGGAACGGCCGAGATTATTATACTTGACGGCGGCAGCCTCAGGATCACCGGCAGCGACGGCACGACAGTCAGCTCGAATGATATCGGCTCCGGGAATCTCAAGGGTCCTGCCATCTTCACCACCGGCAGCAGTGAGAGAAGGATCGGGGTCTATGATGCCGCCGGAGAGATGATACATCTCTTCGGAAAGACCGGCAGCAGTGTCAGCGGATTCCCGATGAGGGCGGGAGAACATTACAATATCGGCAGAGTGGTGAATAAAAGCACCTGGAGCCTACTCGTTACAGACAGTGATACTTATCTTTACAATTACGAGCTCGGCACAGGACCCGGATAGAGCAACACCGGATTCTCATGAAACCTGTATGGGCACAGGCTCGTATAAGGATTTGAATATAAGATGTCATGCATATTTCTTGCGACCAATGAAGTTAATTTTTGTATCCCTATGAAACGAACTCTATCAATGGCCTTTCTGCTGCTCGCTGCAGCAGCCGTCACCAACGTCGGGGCACAGACTAGCAATGTGCTCTACTTTATGAACCTACCGCAGAGAACCACCCTCAATCCTGCCTTCCAGCCATCGGGCAGGACCTATGTGGGGTTGCCAGGGATATCGGACATATCGTTCAGGCTCGACAATAATTTCCTGAGTTTCTCTGACCTTTTCTTTGGCGGGGTGATATCCGACTCAACATTCACCATTCTTAATCCGGGAGAGGAGCTTGACAGGTTCCTGGCGGGGCTGGGCGACAAAAACTCGCTGGAGCCGCAGGCTGCGGTGCAGCTTTTCGGCCTGGCATTCACCGTCGGCGAGGATCTGAGAATAACGTTTGACTTCACAGAGAGGGTCGACGGGAATATGGTGCTTCCCGGTGATCTCATCAGGCTCGGTATCGCGGGCAACCAGGATTTCATGGGCAGGAACATTGACCTGTCGTCGCTCAGGGCCGATGTGAAGTATTACCACGAGATAGGGCTCGGGGCATCAAAGAATATCACGGAGAAGCTGAGGGTAGGTGCAAGGGTCATGTATCTCTCCGGCGTGGTCTCAGGCAATCTGAAGAACAACGGTATGACCCTCACCGTCAATGATGACTACACCCACACGGTTGATGCTGATCTGTCTCTCAATCTTAGTGCTCCGTACGAATTCAGGAAGGATGAACAGGGCATCATTGACGATCTTGAGTTTGATAAAGACCGTTTTCAGGAGGGCAATGACTATATATCCTATGTGCTGGGTCTGGCTGCCAACCCCGGGCTGGGGCTGGAGCTGGGGGCGGAGTACAGGTTCAATGATATGTTTGCAGTATCAGCTGCGCTCACTGACATGGGATTCATCAGGTGGAAGAGGGACAGATCTGAAGTATCATCCAATACCACCTTCCAGTTTAACGGGTTGACGATGCAGGATGTGTATGATGAGAGCCTCGATTTCGGTGAATTGCTCAACTGGGCTCTCGATTCGATACAGAATTCAATTGAGCAGTTGCCGGCACCAGAACCTTACACCACCTTTCTGCCACTAACCGTGACAACAGGATTCAGCTTCACACCCGTCAGCTTCTTCACTGCCGGGCTGCTGTCACAGACAAGGTTCAAGGGGAAGCAGGTGCACGAGGCACTAACCCTCTCAGGCAATCTCAACTTCGGCAATATCTTCTCTACCACACTGGCTTACACCATGGCCAACAGACGGTTTGACAACCTGGGATTCGGCCTGGCGGTGAGAGGCGGATTCATGCAGCTTTATGCCCTGGTAGACAACATACCACTGCGGTGGAATGAGGTAGTGAACGGCACGGAGACCTACCGGCTGCCGGAGCACTGGAATACCGTACATGCCAGGATAGGGTTGAATTTTGTCTTCGGCAACAAAACAGAGGAGAAAGTTCTTCCTCCAATGTGACGTTCATCGGGCCGACTCCTTCAATTGTTTGGCCAGGGCATTGGCAAAGACGAACTCATTGAGCAGTTTGCAGTCTGACTGCAGTATCTGGCTTTTGTTGCCCTCCCAGCATTTTTCGCCCTCCTCGATGAAAATTATCTTTTCACCGTTCTCCATTACGGAGTTCATGTCATGGGTATTGACAATGGTGGTCATATTCAGCTCAACGGTTATCTCCCTGATCAGCTCGTCAATCACAATGGATGTTTTCGGGTCAAGTCCCGAGTTGGGCTCATCGCAGAAGAGATAGCGCGGTTTGAGGGCTATGGCCCTCGCTATTGCCACCCGTTTCTTCATTCCCCCTGACAGCTCTGAGGGCAGCAGCCGGTTTGAGTCGGTGATGTGTACCCGTTCCAGGCAGAAATTGACTCTCTCAAGTTTCTCTTCGTAGCTCATGGTTGTGAACATGTCGAGCGGGAATCGCACATTCTCCTCCACGGTCATCGAGTCAAATAGTGCGCTGCCCTGGAAGAGCATCCCCATCTGTTTCCTGATCTCCTTGCGGGCGCGGAAGTCGAGCTCATTGAAGAGTACGTCACTGTACCATATGGCTCCGCTGTCTATCTCGAAGAGGCCTACAATGCACTTGAGGAACACCGTTTTGCCGGAGCCGCTCTTGCCGATGATCAGGTTGGTCTTTCCGGGCTCGAACACTGCGGAGACATCTCTCAGCACCTCACGTCCGCCAAGCGTCTTGCTGATATTTTCGACCCTGATCATGAGAGCAACAGTTGTGTCAGGATGACATTAACGAGGAGGATGAAGACGCTGCTGTAGACTACCGCCTTGGTGCTGGCACGTCCGACTTCCAGTGAGCCGCCCTCGACGATGTATCCCTGGTAGGATGATACGGTGGTTATTATGAAAGCAAAGAAGAGGGTCTTGATCAGGGAGTATGTGATGTAATAGGGGATGAAGGCATACTGAATACCGTAGATATAATCCGGCGAGGTTATTACCCCTGCCGATGTCCCTACGATCCATCCTCCAACGATGCCGGTTATGATGCTGATCAGCGTAAGGAAAGGATTGAAGATCAGGGTAGCAACCACCTTGGGGAGTATGATGTAGGATGCAGAGTTGACGCCCATGAGCTCAAGTGCGTCTATCTGTTCGGTTACCCTCATGGTGCCTATCTCGGATGCGATGTTTGAGCCTACCTTGCCGGCAAGGATCAGGGCCACGATGGTGGATGAGAACTCGAGTATGATTGAGTCTCTGGCCCCCAGTCCTATCAGGTATGTAGGATAGATCGGGTTCTCGGTGTTGTATGCCGTCTGCAGGGTTATGACCGCCCCCATGAAGAAGGAGATGATGGTCACGATACCTATCGACCTCAGCCCGAGGCTGACAAGCTCCTTCATTGTCTGCCTGTAGTAGATGACCGGTTTCTCAGGCCTGGAAAAGACTTTTCCAAGCAGCATCCAGTAGGCACCGAAACCTGATAAAAATCTGAATGTCATAGAAAATATTTTGTCAAATTTAGCAATTATTCACTGCAGATGAAACCCGGCAGGTTTCTGACGGCAGGAATTCATATATTTGTAATAATAGCCAATCGCTTATGAAGAAGAATAAAAACCGCTATCTGCTGATCATGGCCGGTGGTGTCGGAAGCCGGTTCTGGCCACTGAGCAGGAAGGAGAAGGCAAAGCAGTTCCTTGACATCCTCGGTACCGGGGAGACCCTGATACAGATGACCTACCGGCGGTTCAGCAAAATATGTCCTGCTGAGAACATCTATGTTGTCACCAATGAGGAGAGCAGTGAGACAGTCGTCAGCCAGCTCGGTTTAGAGAGTGACCACGTCCTGGCCGAGCCCCTGAGGCGCAACACGGCTCCCTGTATTGCTTACGGCATCTTCAGGATAATGGCGGAGAACCCTGAAGCCGTCATTGCGGTCACCCCGGCCGATCATCTGATAAAGAAGGAGGATGAGTTCAGGAAGGTGATGGATGAGGCTTTCAGGTTTGCCACGGACAACGACGCCCTGCTCACCCTGGGCATCAGGCCTGACAGGCCGGAGACGGGTTACGGTTACATACAGGCCAATTTCGATCAGCCCGTCGAGGGGTACACCTCTCTTCACAAGGTAAAGGCGTTCACCGAGAAGCCTGAGCTGGCCATGGCGAAGCTTTTTATAGAGAGCGGCGATTTTTACTGGAACAGCGGCATCTTCATCTGGAAGGCCAGCGCCATACTCGAGGCTTTCAGCAGGCATCTTCCGGATATCTATCACAGTTTTTACGAGGGGAAGGATCTCTTCAACACCTCCTCGGAGCAGAAGTTCATCAAGAGAGCTTATGCCCAGTGCAGCAGTATATCCGTTGACTACGGGATAATGGAGAAGGCAGACAATGTCTACGTCATCTGCACCGATCTCGGCTGGAGCGACCTTGGCACCTGGGGTTCTCTCTATCTGCATTCGGAGCACGACAGGAACGACAATGCCATTCTGAACTCCAAAGCGCTGACCTATAATTCGGAAGGGAATATCATCAGTCTTCCCCAGGGGAAGATAGCGGTGGTGCAGGGGCTTGATGACTACATCATCATTGACAGCGGTGATGCGCTGCTGATCGTCTCACGAGACCAGGAGCAGAACCTCAGGCGCTATCTCGATGATGTCGAACGGACGGCAGGGGAGGAGTATCTCTAGTCCACAGTCGGCAGTCTACAGTCGGCAGTCAGCAGTCGCCACCTTCGCCAAGGCTCCGGTGGCTGGAAGCAGTCAATCAGGACTGAAGACTGAAGACTGAGGGCTGCAGACTGAAATAAAAAAAGGGTGTCTCATCTTGTGATTTCGAGACACCCTCCATGTTTTCACTCGCTAACCTAGTACTCCCAGAGATCCTGTTCAAAGTTAAAGATCTCGTTCTTGATACGTTCGGCTTCGAAGATCTGGGCAGGACCCATCTTATACTGGTTTATGTACCTGTCGTCGTAGACATTTGACTCGGCAACGATGTAGCCGTTGAACCTCCGCTGCAGGAGCAGGTCCTCGAAGGAGATCCTCTGTGCATCGTTGAAGCCGTTGAAGGCCTCGTGTGTTGCCAGTGCCTGCCTGACATCCTCATACCTGATCCAGAAGAGGCGTCTCTTCACCAGTCGTGATGTGATCTGGTCATATCCCATGTAAATGGGGCATATCCCTATTATCCGCACATCAAGACGTGAATGTTTCTTGTCAAAGAACCACTCCTCGAGCAGCATCAGCTGTTTGATGTCGGCCGGATTCTCCATGTTGGTCACCGTCGAGTCACGCTCATTGCCGTAGGCGTCAACGATGGCTATTGTCATGGTATCGCGGTTCATCTTGGCTGCAATATCGTTGTAGGTCGTGGGTATGGTCATGGCGTCACCGTCGGTGGCCTGGACTTTGCCCGAGAGGATCTCATTGAGCAGGATGCCCGAGAAGTTCATCCTTCCGTCAGACATTTCCGAGGTGAAACGGTTATTTTCAGCGTCATACCTCAGTGACGGATAGTAGAGATTCAGGTTCATCTTCTCCCTGAGGTCAACTATACGGTATAGTCTTTTAGACCATACTACGTCGGACTCGCCGAGGTATGTATAGTTGATCTTCTCGTTCTGTGGAATCTGTTTCTCATAGATATCGCCGAACGACTGTGCCATTGAGGCCGTGCAGAACAGGAGGCCTGCGAGGCCTGCCAGAATGCTCCTTTTCATGGTTTGTATCTTCATCTTTTAGTTAATCTTAAGAATAATCGGGTTGAGATCCCTGGTTCTTCCGTCGGGTCCGACTGCCTTTATCTTTTCTATGATCAGTTTCTGGCCGGCGCGCAGGTTGCCTATCAGTTCCTTCTGCTTGTTGGTGAGTCTGTTGCTGTTTGACTCAGCCGTGATCTCAAATCCCTTGTCATTCACTGATACTGTAAATCCGGTGACCGTATAGGTAAGGTCGAATTCAAAGTTCTCAAGTACGGCGGTGACCACCTGCTGGGCTGCTGCGACACTCCTGAGGACGTTGCCCTCCTTCATGTTGGCGAACCTTGCCTCGGGGTCGGGAAGTCTTCTCACCCTGAATTCAACAGGAGGGAACGACTGTACCTTACCGTCAATATTGGCTGACACGATGATCTGTGCTGCCTGGCCCACGGTACGAGGCTGTGCCACATATTCACCGCGGTAGTTCTTGTATTTACCCCTCTTGATATCGCCGTTGGTCATGCGTACGGTCAGCTTGTCTGATCCCACGCCCGGTACAGATATGTCAAGCGGGTTCTGTATGCCCTGGTAGAGCACATTCATTGCGGTGGGGGAGACAACCACGTTGGGCATGCCAACAGAATATTTCTGATCGAATTTGTATGAGCGGATACTGCCGTCAGGAGCTCTCATTTTTATTACGCCGCCCCACGACTTCTCACCCACGGAGCCTGCTCTCACCCTGTAAATACCCCTGCCTGAATCATCAATAGGCAGTTTGGTGGACTGGCTGGAAGGCTCGTAACTCAAAGATCCGTCTGAATTGGTATTCGTGGTATAGGGGCCAACGAAGATCTCAAGATCCTGGGTGGTGTCGGTAGCTGCGACGAACACTTTTGCCTCGTATTCATTGCCCTGCATCACGTATGAGGTGTTGGTCGTGACTGTCGGGATGATGTAGTTGAACTTGAAAGAGCCGGCATCGATCTGTGTGTAGAGGAAGTTCAGGACATCGGTCTCGGCGTTTCTTACGTCGACCTGCATCTTGGAAAGGATGGTGATGACCGCAACCAGCGGCATTGTCTGGAACTGTGCATTTACCCAGTCTTCGGTGCCCGTACCTTCAAGGTTGACGGGGTCCTCGGTGTTGAGGATATCAAGAATGGACTGTTCTGCTCCTATATCCTTACCTTCAAGGGTTTCAACGAGGAACTGCCTGTAATCTTCTATGAGGGCCTTGAGATCATTACCCTTGCCATCCTGGTTTGCTCCCACAAGAACCTCTGAAGGGATGTTGTTCTCATCGATCTTTTTTACCTTAGTAATATCGATACGGTTGTCGGGAAGGAGAGCTTCTGCCTCCGGGCCTTCAGCCTTGGTGATGATCTCAACCTTCAGATCCTGGATATAATCAAAGAGTTCATCGGCACGTCCCTTAACGTCATAGGCCTTTGTCTTCCATGGTCCTGCCTTCTCCGGGTTCTCAGCTGCCGCAGCATCAAAAGTGGCATAGGTGATGTCGTTCTTCTTGATGTAGTTGGCTGTGGTCTTCGTCAGGCTCAGGTCAACCTTTTTGAATGCTTCAACGGCCTCTTTTGAAACGTTAAGAGCAAGCATGGCAGTAAGGATAAGGTACATCATACCTATCATCTTTTGCCGCGGTGTCTCTTTTCCCTTAGACATTTGTAAATAATTTAGATGTTATCTGAAATATTGATGAGACCGTCATTGCTACTTCACGTTCATGGCTGCAAGCATGTTGCCGTACACATTGTTGAGTGAGCTGAGGTTTTCATTGAGTTTGGCAACCTGATCACGGTATTTCTTTGTGTCATCGGCTGAACCGGAGAGGTCATGCATCAGGCCTTCAATACCCTTGTAGATCACCTCGGAATTTTTGACGTGGTCATTGGTGCCTCGCAGCTGCAGTTCATAGGCAGCGTTGAGAGCCGAGAGGTTCTTGTTCAGGGACTCCAGCTTTTCATTGTAGGCCTTGCCTCCGTTCTCTATTGTTTTGGATGATTCTCCAATAGCCTGGTAAACATTGCCTGTATCAGCCATTGACCTTGCAGTCTGTGTTACTGAATCGGAGAGGTTCATCAGCGATTCATTCGCTTTCCTGATGGTGCCTGCGTACTCATTTGTGGTTACTGCCAGGTCGCCCATGGAGTTGAGGTTGTTGGTTGTCTCGGTAAGCTTTTTCAGCCCCTGGCTCAGCCTGTCAAACACTTCGGGTGTGATACCGGCATTGGCAAGCATCTTGTCAAACTGTGACAGTCCTGCTCCGCCTCCGTAGCCGCCGCCACCGCCACCGACAGCAGCGAAACCGATATCCTCGCCGGAGTAGTTCGGATCAAGCTGGGGGTATACCAGCTTCCAGTCAGGCTCCTCCTTAAGTGGCTCAAAGGCCGAGAAGAAGAATATTACTGCCTCTGTTATCAGACCTACGGAGAGGAGTAATCCTGCCATAGGATAGTGCTGTATCTTGAAAAGAGCGCCGATTATCACGACTGAGGCTCCCCAGCCGTAAAGCTTGGACATGAATGCTTTCCACTTACTTGTGTGAACAAATTCCGAAAGGCCCATTATAGTAGTAATTAAGGTTAAACAGTATTAATTGTTGACTCCAATATATGTTCTTACGTTACGGAACCCTACAAATGACTTGGTTGAGTCCTGGTATTCATAATCCCTTGAAGATGTCTGCATGAAGTATGCGATATCCTTCCATGATCCGCCCCTGATGACCTTGCGCTTCAGCACCGGGGGATCCTCGGGGCGTGCATTGTATTCATAATCGGGGTTGAGGTCATGGGTGAAGACGTATGATGAGGGGTGGTATGCGTTCGAGGTCCACTCGGCCACGTTGCCCGACATGTCAAACAGTCCGTACTCATTGGGTTCAAAGGATGCCACCTTTATAGTATAGACGGCACCGTCGTCAATGTAATTACCGCGCAGTGGCTTGAAGTTGGCCAGGAAGCAGCCCTCATAGTTGCGGGTATAGGGTCCGCCCCAAGGGTACATCGAGAGGTCAAGACCGCCGCGTGCTGCATATTCCCATTCAGTCTCAAGCGGGAGACGGTAGTTGTGAACGTCGGCAATGCCCTGCTTGCGCAGATGATCGTTCATGAAGTTGGTACGCCAGACGCTGAAGGCGCGTGCCTGTACCCATGATACACCCACAACGGGATAGTCGTCATAGCCGGGATGCCAGAAATAGAGTGTCGCCCACGGCTCATTGAATGAATAGGTGAAGTCGCGTATCCATGCCAGCGTGTCAGGGTAGATATTTACATTATGGTGCATGATGAACGATGAGCGGTTAACCACGTCGGTGGTGTTGCCCTCGAGGTCGGTGACCTGACCCTCGTACTTCTGCTCCTTGTAGTTATACCTGGCCTTGGCTGCCTGCTTGTAGTCGACCCAGAAATATGAGTAGTTCAGCAACCGTGTGTCTATCTGCTTGTTGGCGTTAAAACGCTCTTCAGGAGGATAGTACATTGTCTCGAGTACCGCAAGGACATTTTCATCTTCATAATCTATCTTCTCATCCCAGTTCAGTACATAGGGTTCGAGGATATTACCCTCCTCATCGGTGCGGAAGTACTCGTAGCCTTCGATGCCTTCCTCGCCCAGCCTGGTTCTCAGGATGGAGTCACGCACCCAATAGGTAAACTGCCGGTACTTGTTGTTCGTGATCTCGGTCTGGTCCATCCAGAATGCCTCCACGGTAACAGTCTTGGAGAGGCTGTTCATTGCGCGAAGGGGATCCTGATCACTCGGGCCCTGTATGAACGAACCGGCAGGGATGAAGGCCATCTCAAACGGTTCCGGCTCGTAGAATTTCTTCCTTCCCGGGACGCCTGTCAGCTCACCCGACTCGTAGGAGGAACATCCGGTCACAACAAATATTGATGCCAGAGCTAAAAGGGTTACCTTTTTCATGTGTGAAGAGTTTATTTTTTTAAGGTCACATGGAACTCTCATGTCCGGGTTGCCAGCTTCATTTCTTTTTATGTCTCTATAACATGAGGGTCTCATATACTTTTTAATTTTAAAACGCAAATGAATTGAATCTATTCTGTCAGTTACAAAAATCTTATGCTTTTATATTTGGTGACGCTTTTTCCCAGGCCGATGTCAAAACTGTACGAAACAACGAATTCATGCGATCCGCTGGTGCCTTTTCTGATCTCCGATATCGGGAAGTCATATCCATATCCAATTTTAAGGCCGTTGTACAATTCTATACCTGCAAAACCTGTGACTGCGTCACTTATCCTGTATGAAACGCCACCCCATATCTTTTTATTGTATCTGAACATATTTGTTGCAACATATTGTGTTGTTGCACCATCATTGACGATGAATACTGACGGAATGAGCTCAAAGGCCGGGTTGGGGAGCTGGAAGTAGTATCCTGCGGTCAGGTAGTACTGCCGGCTAACATAAGTGGCTGTTTCGGAGTATTTTATTTTAGGCTGGTTAAAATGTGTCACTGAAATGCCGGCATAATAATTTAGTCCCTCGTAATAGACTCCTGCCGAGAGATCGAGTGCGATAAAACTTTCATCATTTTCAGGAATGAGAGGGTCACCTGACGGTGGTGTATGAGTTGTTCCCGAGGGGATGAACCATTCGGGGGCGAGGGTTTTGTTAAGCATCCCGAGGCTGAAGCCTGCCCCGAGCGTGCCTGTACCTATGGGGAAGAGGTATGAGTAAGAGAGGCTCAGGTTGATGTCATTGCTGAAGCCGTACTGGTCGGCTTCAACTAAAAGTCCTGCTCCGCTGCGAAGCCCGAACAGGTTGAAGGGAGTGTTTACATTGAAGATCATGGTTGAGGGGGCGCCTTCGAATCCCACCCACTGCTGCCGTGTCAGTGCGGTGGCGGTGACCATTCCGCTCATGCCTGAGAAGCCCGGATTGTAGGTCTGTGTGTTGAACATGTAATAGCTCAGCACAGGGTCCTGTTGCCCAAAGACCATGGTTACCGTAATAAAAAGGGCTGAAATGACTGTCCTGACTTTCTTCATCTTCAAGGAGCTCCTCTGCTTCCTCAATAGTAACGAGTAAAATAAATAAAAAATATGCAAGCCGCCAAATCGGGTCATTTTTTACTGGCTGAACCTGAGCATGGCTCTTGTCCACCGGCCGGGCACCTGGTCCCTGTTAGCCATCAGGTAGTCTTCATAAGAGCATGCGAGGAAGTGTGCTTCGCCCTTGCTGTCGCGTATCTCTATCCACCACCGTTCGGTAATGTTGCTCTTGATGAAGATCGCCTCGCTGTCGAGGTCGCTGAGGGTCACGTGGTAACGTGTGAAACGGCTGTTCATCTGGTCGCCCAGGTATGATATCTCATACTGCTTCTGTGAGAAGCCTTCCATGAAGAACCATATCATCTGTGCGGCGAGGTGCGATGTCTGTGACCGGTTGTCAAGGGTGGGGTTTGCCTCCGTTACGGCGAGTATCTTCAGACTGTCCGAGAGGCCTGCATAGCGGGCCTGCAGGCAGATCTCCTCGCCGTAGAAGCCGTTGGCTGATGGCAGCCATGTGCCGGGGGCGTCAGACTGGCGTACGGCACCCAGGTCAAAGAGCGCTGCCGTGGCATCGCGGAACAATGGTTCGGTCTCATTGATGGCAGCACGTACCTCACCTATGCGCATCATGTCATAGTGCCTGCGGTTAAAACGGTTCACCACCTGCTGGTCGGTGAGATAGGTCTGGTATCCGAGGGCCGACAGGTGTGTGAGGTAGCTGCTGCTGCGGTAGATAAGGTCATTCATCCAGTTGAGTGAGTCAGGCGGCCTCTTTTCTGCGGTGAAGTCGATTCTGGAGTCAACTGATACCAGTGACCAGCCCTTTTTCTGCGACGAGAGGCAGCGGTCGATTGCAGGCATGAGGGCGCTGGTGCCGCCGAGGATGACTGGCACCACGTTTGCATCAAGCAGCTCTGTCAGCACGTCACGCAGTCCGGCAAGGGTGTCGTCAAAGGAGCTGCCGGGCCGCAGGTTTCCCAGGTCAGCGACCCTCATCTTGCCCGGCAGGCGGGAGAAGGAGTAGAGGCACTTCCTGATTGCATCGGGGGCATGGGCAGCACCGGCATTAACCGATGAGCGGTCATCAGGCACACCCACCAGGGCAACGGCAAAACCCTCAAGGTCACCGATGGGTGCGTTGCCGGTGTTGACGGCGACGCCGTGCGAAAAGGCTGCTGCTCCCTTCAGAGGCTCTGCCTCAGGCCTGTCGAGACAAACAGGATCGAAATACTGGTTCAGGTCGATCATATTATATATAAGGTCACTTCTTCTTGCCTCCCCTGGCGCTCTTTGTCTTGCCGCCCTTCTCAATGATGGCAAGGCACTCTTCCCTGGTAAGCTTTTGAGGATCGGTGCCTTTAGGAATGCGGTAGTTAGCCCCGGCATGCACCAGGTAGGGACCGTATCTGCCGTTAAGCACTTTAATGTCACCAAAATCACTGATGAGCTTCTGGGCGTCACCCTGCCTCTTCTCCTTTATCAGTTCAATGCCTCGCTCCCCTGTGATTGTATACGGGTCATCAACATCCTTTTTCAGGGAGTAGAATTTGCCGGCATGTTTCACGTAAGGCCCGAACTTGCCAATGCCCACAGTCATCTCGTTATCCTCAAAGGTGCCGATGGCACGCGGCAGGGCAAAGAGCGCGAGGGCCTCCTCGAGGGTTATGGTCTCAAGCAGCTGGTCGCGCCGCAGGTTGGCAAACCGCGGCTTGCTGTCGGGTGATGCCTCACCCATCTGCACCACAGGGCCATACCTGCTCATCTTCACCGATACGGGCAGTCCTGTCTCCGGGTCAGTGCCCAGCTCACGCGCCCCGGTGCTCCGCGCCCTGGTGGAGAGCGACTCATCAACCGACTTGTGGAAGGGACTGTAGAACTGTGATATCATCTTATCCCATTCGAGCTCACCGGAGGCTATCTCATCAAACTCCTTCTCCACACCTGCGGTAAAGTTGTAATCGATGATGTCAGGGAAGTTGGCCATCAGGAAGTCGTTGACGATCATACCTATGTCCCTGGGAAACAGTTTTGACTTTTCCTTGCCCGCCATCTCGCTCTTCTCACTTTTCGTGATCTTTCCCCTGGCCAGCGTGAACTGCGTTACCGTACGCTTTTCTCCGGGCCGGTCTTCGCGTGCAACATATCCGCGCGACTGTATTGTTGAGATAATGGGAGCATAGGTTGAGGGTCTCCCTATGCCAAGCTCCTCGAGCTTCTTCACCAGGCTGGCCTCTGTATATCGCGGCGGGGGGGTGGTGAAACGCTGCAGGGCGGTGATAGTGGCAGGTACAAGAGCCATGCCCTTGTCGACGCGCGGGAGGATTGTTTTTTCATCCTCGGCAGCGTTGCTGTCATATGATTCGGTATAGACCCTGAGAAATCCGTCAAAGAGTATCACCTCCCCGGTAGCGGTGAAGTTCACCGGTGATGATGACATGCCGATGGTTACAGTTGTCTTTTCGATCTCGGCATCAGCCATCTGTGATGCTACGGCCCTCCGCCAGATAAGCTCGTAGAGTTTTTTCTCGTTGTTGCTGCCCGTGGCCTCTCTCCTGTCGAAATAGGTTGGTCTGATAGCTTCGTGAGCCTCCTGGGCACCCCTGGAGTGTGTCTTGAACTGCCGCGTGCGGGAATACTTCGCCCCGAATTCGCCGGTGATGACCTCCCTGGCTGTGTTGAGCGCCAGTGACGAGAGGTTGGTTGAGTCGGTCCTCATGTAGGTTATCTTTCCTGCCTCATACAGCTTCTGTGCCACTGACATTGTCTGTGCCACCGAGAATCCGAGCTTGCGCCAGGCCTCCTGCTGCAGTGTTGATGTGGTGAAGGGAGGTGCCGGTGAGCGGGTACCGGGCCTGACAACTATATTTTCAACAGCAAAGGTGGAGTTGCTGCATTGCTTCAGGAAGCTTTCAGCTTCAGGTTCAGTTCCGAATTTTTTTGGGCACTCAGCCTTGAGGATTACCTCTGCCCCTTCTTTGTTCATCCCTTCAAAGGTGCCTGTCACCCTGAAGGCCGAGTCAGGAACGAAGCTGATTATCTCACGCTCACGGTCAACCAGCAGCCGTACGGCTACCGACTGCACTCGTCCTGCCGAGAGGGAAGGCTGAACCTTCTTCCACAGTACGGGGGAGATCTCAAAACCAACCAGCCTGTCGAGTATGCGGCGAGCCTGCTGGGCATTGACAAGGTTCATGTCCACCTGGCGGGGTGATTCAACCGCGCGGGTGATGGCCTCCTTTGTAATCTCATGGAACACTATGCGGCGGGTGGTGGAGGGATCAAGGCCCAGGACCGAGATGAGATGCCAGGCTATGGCCTCCCCTTCACGGTCCTCGTCAGAGGCTATCCATACCTTCCCGGCCTGACCGGCAAGCTTGCGAAGCTCACTCACAACCTTCTTCTTTTCATCAGGGACCTCGTAAACAGGGTTGAACCCCTTCTCAACCTCTACTCCCAGGTTGTTCTTTGCGAGATCACGTATGTGCCCGAAACTCGATACAACCGTAAAGTCCTTTCCGAGGAATTTTTCTATAGTTTTGGCTTTGGCGGGGGATTCAACTATTACCAGATTTTCTGTCATCAGAGATTTTTTAAAAACAGGGCAAAGTAAGTGATTATGGGTACTAACTTCAAAATTATTGGATAAGATTCTGTATTAATCATTAAATTTGCGCCCATATCATTAAGGTACAATGAGGAGTAAGAAATTCCGGAAAGGCATCACCTGGTTCTGGGTGGCAGTATCTGCGCCGGCAGTTTTACTGGTGATGCTCTTTATTCTGATCGCGGCCGGCAAGCTGGGCCCTCTCCCCTCTTTCGAGGAGCTTGAGAACCCTGACAACAGTCTTGCTGCCGAGGTCTACTCCGAAGATAACGTACTCCTTGGCAAGTTTTACATTCAGAACCGTACCTGGACCGATTACGAGGATATATCGCCCTATGTTGTTGATGCACTGATAGCCACCGAGGATATCAGGTTTTACAGGCACTCCGGCATTGATTTCAGAGGGCTGGCCAGGGTTCTTGTCAAGACGATAATTTTAGGTCAGAACACCGGCGGAGGGAGTACAATCACCCAGCAGCTCGCCAAGAACCTGTTTCTTCCCAGGGATCTCTCAAATTACCCGGCCATTGTCAGGGGTGCCAAACTGGTCGTTGCCAAGTTCAAGGAGTGGCAGACGGCAGTGAGGCTCGAGAGGAGCTATACCAAGGAAGAGATCATCACCATGTACCTGAATGTCTTTGACTTCCTTTATAATGCAGTGGGAATCAACTCAGCGTCACGTATATATTTCAATACCACGCCTGATTCACTGAACATAGAACAGTCGGCCATGCTGGTGGGCATGCTTAAGAATTCCATCGTCTACAACCCGCGGCGCAACGAGGAGAGCGCACTCAGCAGGCGTAATGTGGTCATCGGCCAGATGGAGAGGTACGGATACATCGCCCCCGATGTGGCTGACTCTGTCAGGACGTTGCCCCTGGGTCTTGACCTGCGCGAAGACAGCCATAACACCGGGCTGGCAACATATTTCAGGGAGTATATACGCACTACCATGATCAGGTACGAGCCTGAGCGCAACATGTTCTACTCCGACGATCAGTATGAGGATGCACTCTGGCGCTGGGAGAATGACCCCCTGTACGGTTGGTGCAGGAAGAACCAGAAGCCTGACGGCACCAACTACAACCTCTACCGTGACGGGCTGAGGATCTATACAACCCTCAACTCCAGTATGCAGGGCTATGCCGAGGAGGCACTCAGGGAGCATCTGTCGAAGGATCTTCAGCCGGCGTTCAACAAAAGGGCAAAAGGCTACAGGAACCCTCCCTATTCCAATGACCTCAACTCATCACAGGTCAAACAGCTGATCAACAGATCGGTCAGGCAGAGTGACAGGTACCAGAACATGAGGCGTGCCGGCATACCGGAAGACTCAATCACCCTGGCCTTCAATACTCCCATTCCCATGAAGCTCTTCTCGTGGGACGGCGAAAGGGATACCCTAATGACGCCGCTGGATTCGATCTGGTATTATAAGTTCTTTGTCAGATCGTCTTTCATGGCTATGGATCCTCACACGGGTCATGTGAAGGCCTATGTCGGGGGACCCGACTTCCGATATTTCAAGTATGATGCCGTGACACAGCAGAAGAAGCAGGTGGGCTCAACCATCAAGCCCTTCCTCTATACACTCGCAATGCAGGACGGGTACTCGCCCTGCTTCGAGGTGGAGAACATCGCCCGCTCATTTGATGTCAACGACTCTGTCTGGATCCCCCGCAGTTCCGGTCCGACAGATTATCACGGCAGGATGGTCACTCTCAAGTGGGGGCTGGCGCAGTCGGAGAACTATATTTCCGCCTGGCTGATGAAACAGTTCTCACCCCAGGCTGTTGTTGACCTGATGCACCGGATGGGCATCAGGAGCTTCATTGACCCCGTCTTCTCAATCTTCCTCGGTACCTCTGACCTTTCGCTCGAGGAGATGGTGGGCGCGTACGGTACCTTTGCCAACAAGGGGGTCTACACCAGGCCTCTCTATGTGACACGCATTGAAGACAGGAACGGCAATGTCATCTCCACATTTTCTCCTTACATTGATGAGGTGATAAGCGAGGAGGACGCATTCCTGATGAGCTCTCTCCTGCAGGGGGTGGTCAATTCAGGAACGGCGCTCAGGCTGCGTCTTACCTATAGGCTGAATAACCAGATGGGAGGCAAGACAGGGACCACACAGAACCACTCCAACGGATGGTACATGGGGGTAATGCCTGACCTGGTGGCGGGCGTATGGACAGGGTGGGAGGACCAGGCCATTCACTTTGAGGATCTCTCTCTGGGGCAGGGTGCCAATATGGCCCTGCCTGTTGTGGGACTCTTTCTTCAGAAGCTCTTTGCCGATGAAGCCTTTGCTGCTGCTGCGGAATCTGTTTTTGAGGCTCCCTCCAACTTCTATGTGGAGCTCGACTGTGACAGGGTCAGCGATCAGCAGCAGGGCACCTCGTTGCGGCAGCGCGAATACTGATAACCGGGAGGCGCCGGGCAGTTATCTGCAGCGGCGCGAAGAGTGATGTCCGGGAGCGGTGCAGCAGCTTCTTGCGAATGTGCGAACCGTTATCTCAGGAGAAGAGCAGCCTTACGAGGCCTTCCACCTTGTAAACCTTTGATATCTGCAGTCCGGGTTGTTCCCTGATGCTTTTGTGGTAACCCGAGATCACTATCTGTTCAAAGCCCATCCGTGAGGCTTCCATTATCCGTTGTTCTATCCGTGCCACCGGTCTTATCTCGCCTGATAGTCCCACCTCTCCTGCAAAAGCCGTTTGTTGCCCTACGGGTGCGTCGAGGTTGGAGGAGAGCACCGAGCTTACGACGGCCAGGTCGATGGCAGGATCGCTGACCTTCAGTCCGCCGGCGATGTTCAGGAAGACATCCTTGACGGCGAGCCTGAATCCGGCTCTCTTCTCAAGCACTGCCAGAAGCATATTCAGCCTGCGTGTGTCAAAGCCCGTGGTGCTTCTCTGGGGAGTGCCGTAGACGGCGCTGCTGACCAGCGCCTGTGTCTCTATCATGAATGGCCTGAGGCCGTCGACGGTGGCAGCGATGGAGACGCCGCTGGCAGGATCGCGGTCTCGGCGTATGAACAGCTCCGAAGGGTCGGTCACCTCGCGCAGGCCCCCGGAGCCCATCTCGAAGATGCCTATCTCGGCTGTGGAGCCGAACCGGTTCTTGACGGGTCTCAGTATCCGGAAGAGGTAGTTGCCGTCACCCTCGAACTGCAGAACCACATCGACGATATGTTCAAGCACCTTGGGCCCGGCCAGCGAGCCGTCCTTGGTGATATGCCCTATGAGTATCACAGGCACGCCTGACTCCTTGGCATAGCGAAGAAGCATGGCGGCGCACTCTCTCACCTGCGACACTGACCCTGCTGATGACTCAAGCACGGAGGAGTTGAGGGTCTGTATCGAGTCTATTATCAGCAGCTCAGGGTTGAGGGCGCCTGCCTGCGCTATCACGCTCTCCAGTTCCGTCTCGTTGTAGATGAAGCAGGCATCGTTGTTGCCTTCCAGTCTCTTCGCACGCAGCTTGACCTGTCCTTCGCTCTCTTCTCCGGAGACGTAGAGCACTCTTCTTCCTTCGGTGGCCAGGGCTATCTGCAGTGCGAGGGTCGACTTTCCTATGCCGGGCTCGCCACCCATGAGTATCAGTGATCCCCTGACCATTCCTCCTCCCAGTATGCGGTCTGTCTCACCAATACCTGAGGTTATGCGGTCACTCTCATTTACCTCTATGCCAGAGAGAAGCTCGGGCTTGCGCCGCGGAGCGTCCCTGGTGACGCCGGGGCCGGGGGAGAGGGTGATAAGCTCCTCACGGTAGGTGTTCCACTCCTTGCATGCGGGGCAGTGGCCTATCCATTTGGGTGACTCGGCGCCACAGTTCTGGCACACGTAGACAGTCTTGTTTTTTGCCATCGGGGGAAAGGATTATGCAACAGGCAAATTTACTAAAAGGAGTGGATCAGCTGGCCTTGTCAATGATTGTTGAGGGTAAAATCTTTCCTCTTCGCCTTCCGAAGAGGGCAAAGAAGGATATTGCTCCCAGGAGGGCGATGAAGACAAGCTGCGACTCATGTGACAGAGTGGCAAAGGCCAGTCCCTCCTGCAGCGGGATGCCGTAGGCAACGAGTAGTCCCCTGGAGACTATCCAGTGAAAAGCCCCAAGGCCGCTCTGCACGGGTGCAGCCATTCCCAGGCTGCCTACTACAAGCACGAAGAGGGCGCCATTCATCCCAAGGCCCGCGGTGGAGTGCAGGCACAGGAGGGGGAAGTATGTCATCAGCAGGTAAACGACCCAGAGAAGGAGAGTGTAAAGAATGAATTCCCATCTCCTCCTGAGTTTTGCTATTGACTTCAGCCCGTCTATGATGCCGTCAGAAAACTGATACAGCTTTTTGAAAAATGGTTTGTCGGAGAGTTTTTTTCTCAGTGTAAAATAGAGAACGGCCACCAGTATCGTAATGGCAAGCAGCAGCAGGGCGATCAGGGTCACGGAAAGGGCAGATGATGAGAGCTTTGCGCTCAGGGGTGCAAAGACGCTTTCGGAGAGGAAGCTGCCCGTGGTGGTGCTCCCGGCTATCAGTGTGAGGGCAATCAGGGCCACCACTGTCAGCACATCGACGGTCCTCTCTACCAGCATTGTTCCGACAAGCCTGTCGAAGGGTATTTTCTCGCGCTCACTCAGTACGGCACATTTTGTCACCTCTCCCAGCCGCGGAAAGATCAGGTTGGCAAGGTAGCCGGTGGCGACGGCATGGTATACATTGATCAGCCGTCCCTTGTGTCCGAGTGGTTCAATGAGCAGGTTCCACCGGTGTGCCCTGATAAAGAAGGAGAGCAGGGTCATGACTGCGGCAGGCAGCAGCCACAGGTAGTCTGCCTTGCGCAGTGTGGCCCACAGTTCACGGAACGCGATGTCGCGGAATGAGAGCCACAGAAGCAGCAGAGCCATGGCAAGAAAGATAATGGCACGCAGAGTTTGCTTAAGACCCTTCTTCAACTTCAGACAAGTTTGTTGGTGGATGTATCGGGGATAATGATGCGTGGTTTGAAGGTTCTGGCTTCTTCAAAGTCCATCACGGCATATGACATGATAATGATCACATCACCCACCGAAACCTTGCGTGCTGCCGGTCCGTTGAGGCAGATCTCACCCGTGCCCCTCTTGCCGGTGATGATGTAAGTGTCGAGCCTTTCACCGTTATTCCTGTTAAGCACCGTGACCTTCTCGTGCTCAAGCAGGTTGGCAGCATCCATCAGATCCTCATCGATGGTGATGCTGCCAACATAGTTGAGATCAGCGTCGGTGACGGTAACGTTATGTATTTTCGATTTGAGAACTTCTATCATCATTGTTGTCTGGAATGTGTTGTTTCCATGCCGCAAAGATACACAACCTTACCTTTCAGCGCAAACTGATCTCAATATTGTCAATCAGTCTCACCTCCCCTGCCCACAGAGCTATGCAGCCGTAGTAGCTCTTTTCTGGCGACATCTCCCAGACCGATGCTACCGGTTTGAGAGTTGCATCCTCCACGATTTCAAAGTATTCAAGCCTGAAGTCGGGGATCATGTTGATCCTGTCAGCCACAAAATCCTTTATCTCTGACGGCTCAAAATCGGAAGCCATTGCTGCGGCAGCGATGAGGGTTCTGTATATCTCGCCGGCTCTCTCGCGGTGGCGTGGCAGCAGCCGTTTGTTGCGGCTGCTCATGGCCAGACCGTCGCTCTCCCTCACTATGGGGCAGGCGACAATCTCAATCTTCGGATAGTGAAGACGTGCGAGCTCCCTGATGATTGTGAGCTGCTGGTAATCTTTCTGTCCGAAGAAGGCTGCCGAGGGTCTGACGATGTCAAACAGTCTTGAGACCACCTGTGCCACGCCATTGAAGTGGCCGGGACGGTGGGCTCCCTCCATCACCTCCCCGATCTCCCCGAAGTCGAACAGACGGGTGTCAGGTTCGGGGTAGATCTCCTCCACAGAGGGCGAAAAGACAAAATCATTCTCCCTCAGGACACCGGATAGCATCTGCAGGTCAGCCTCGGGAGTGCGCGGATATTTTACCAGGTCTTCAGGGTCATTGAACTGTGTGGGGTTGACGAAGATGCTTACGGCAACCATGCGGCAGCGCTCTGCAGCAGCCCTGACAAGCGACAGGTGACCCTCATGCAGGGCACCCATGGTTGGGACGAACCCGGGCTGTCTCAGTTCATGAATCCTGTAGTGTTCCCTGATCTCCTTGCCTGTTGCATATACCTTCACTGCCTCAAGTTATTTGGTCATAGTCCTGTTTCCGCCGTGGATAAGGAGTGCCATTCAAATGCAAAATAACACCATTTTCCCGGTAACCTGTTGAACTTAAGCTTGGAAATTAATTCTATTTTTTTTATTATCTTTGCACTTTGTTCAAATCAAGGTATATCGGGAGGTTTTAATGCAAAGCAGAAGGGTATTGTTTGTGTCACAGGAGATCATGCCTTATCTTGGTGAGACAAAACTTTCAAGGATCAGTCGTGATCTGCCGCAGGGCATACAGGAAAGGGGGAGGGAGATCAGAACGTTCATGCCCCGATATGGATCGATAAACGAGCGGAGGAATCAGCTGCATGAGGTTATCCGTCTTTCGGGAATGAATCTTATCATTGATGACACTGACCATCCGCTTATAATAAAGGTAGCTTCCATCCAGTCTGCGCGCATGCAGGTCTATTTCATTGACAATGAAGATTACTTTCACCGCAAGCATACCGTGGCTGATTCCGCCGGCAAAGAGTATGAAGACAATGATGAGAGAGCCATCTTCTTCGCCCGCGGTGTCATTGAAACGGTAAGGAAACTGCGGTGGAGTCCTGACATAGTGCACTGCCACGGGTGGCTCACATCACTGGTGCCGCTGTATCTGCGTCAGCTCTATTCAGATGACCCTGTTTTCAGCAAGCTTAAAAGCATCTACTCCGTATACAACAACGGTTTCAAAACGCCCCTGAAACCGGATCTGACCGGTAAACTTGAAGCTGACGGCATTGAGAGCATTGCCCTGGATGCCATAAGGAAGAGTGCTGACTACCTCAGCCTCACCAGGCTGGCTGCTGAGAATTCGGACGGTATCATCATGGGCAGTGACAAGATTGATGAACAGGTCATGAGAGAGGTAACCGGTCTCGGCAAACCGCTGCTTGAGTACCAGGGGGAGGAAAATTATATTGATGCTTACAATGAGTTTTATGACAGACTATTGCTGGACACCAAAAAACAGTAGGGATAACGGCATCGCGACCGGCTTTCTCAAAAAGATATTTCCGCTTCTTATAATTCCTGTTCTGATCTTTTCGTCGTGTGCGGAAGATCCGATGAAGATAGGGATCGACCTTCTGCCGGATGACGACTTCATTGATATATATGCCACTGACACGATAGGGGTGAGAGCATATACGATGTACAATGAGCTGTCACTCTCTTCCGACAGTACAAAGATGATTGCCGGAGGGGCCTACGACGAATATTTCGGTTCGACATACTGTGACTTTGTTACGCAGCTCAGGCTGATGGACTCATTGCGCAGGTCAGCAATAAACATTGACTCGGTTTTTATCACCTTCTATACATCCAGGGTCTCGGGCGACACTGCGGCAACGCATTACCTGAGGCTCTATGAGACAGGCACTGAGCTAACCGATCCGGATGTCTATTATACAGGTCAGGATCCTGATACAATCAAATTTCTGGGTGAGTACCCCATGCCCGTGCTTAAGGCAGATTCAATGTATACGGTCAGGCTTTTCAATTCAGTCGGGGAGTATCTGTTAAGGGATACAGCCCAGTTTCGGCCTGCCACCAACTTTTACAAGGAGTTCTTCAGGGGCCTCTATTTCGGAATACGGAGTGAAACCAATCCGGTGCTGATCACCCTCAATGCGGCCGACAACCCTCTTGCCATCTCAATATATTACCATGATGATGCAGATGTCAAACGTTCCTATTTCTTCGTTGCCACTGAGAGGGCGGTGAATTATAACAGGTTCACCCATGACCGCACTACCGCCGATCCTGAGAAGGAGGTGAAGCATGTCAACGATTTTGTGATGGATACTGCCGTATACCTGCAGACCTACTACGGGGTTTATACCCGTCTCGACATGCCTTCACTTGCCGCATTCAAAGGCACAGACAGAATTGCCGTCAACAAGGCCAGAATATATGCGCCGGTACATCTTGACGGAGAGACCTACGTCGAGGAGGAGATGCCAGGACAGATCTATCTCAGGTATCGCGACAACGAAGGTAAGGAGCACCTGGTGCCCGATCTGCTGCACGACCTCGGTTTCATGGACGGCAGGTATGACACGGTAGGCGATTACTACAAATTCAATATTACAACTTTTGTTCAGCAGTATCTGGAAGGAACGGTGGAGAACCCCTCCGTTGAGCTCTTTTTCCCCCTTTCAGCTGAAAAGAATGTGATCTTCAGGGCGAATGGAAATGACCCTGCCATAAGATTCGAGTTTGCTTACACAATATTCTGATTAACTATAAGTTAAAATATCCGTTAACTTATCCGGAAGTCATTCTATGTGCGGTATCGTAGGTTATATAGGCTCACGTCCTGCCCGTGACATTGTCATCAATGGGCTTAAACGTTTGGAATACAGGGGTTATGATTCTGCAGGCATAGCCATCAGTGACGGAGAGAGAACTGAGATCTTCAAGTGCGCCGGCAGGGTCCGCGATCTGGAAGATATGGTTGTGGGCAAGGATTTCGACGGCTCAGTTGCCATGGGGCACACACGCTGGGCCACACATGGAGAGCCCAATGAGATAAACGCTCATCCGCAGGTCTCATACCGTGGCCACTTCATCGTGGTCCATAATGGCATCATAGAAAATTATTCACGCATCAAGAAGCATCTTGAGAGCCGTGACGTCAGGTTCACCAGCCAGACTGACACCGAGGTGCTTGCCAATCTTATGGAGCATCTCTATCTGGAGGGGGACCTCTCCGCCGAGCAGGCAATCATCATGGCGCTGAACAAGGTGGAAGGTACCTACGGGATAGCCGTCTACTGCCGCGATGAGCCGGGTAAGCTCTTCGCCGCCAGGCTGGGGTCGCCGCTGGTGATAGGTGTGGGAGACGGAGAGAACTTTATAGCCTCTGACGCCACACCCATAGTTGAACATACACAGAGGGTCATCTACCTCAATGATGACGACCTTGCCGTGATCAGGAAGGATGAGATGGTGCTCAAGGCCATCAGGAACAAGCATGTGGAGCCTGACATCAAGGAGGTAGACCTGAAGCTCGGCGAGATAGACAAGGAGGGTTATCCTCATTTCATGCTCAAGGAGATATTTGAACAGCCGCGGGCTATACATGACACTTTCAGGGGCAGGATACTGCCCAACCAGTCCGGGCTGATGCTCGGCGGGCTGCACAATGTGTTTGAGACGATCGCTTCGGCCGACAGGATCCTTATTGTGGCGTGCGGCACCTCGTGGCACGCAGGCCTTGTGGGTGAATACTTCATCGAGGAGTACTGCCGCATACCGGTTGAGGTGGAATATGCTTCCGAGTTCAGGTACCGTAACCCGGTGATAAAGAAGGGTGACATCGTCCTGGCTATCAGCCAGAGCGGTGAGACAGCCGATACCCTGGCAGCAATACGGCTTGCAAAGGAGCGGGGAGCGATGGTGCTTGGCATATGCAATGTTGTAGGATCATCGATCTCGCGCGAGACCAATGCCGGCGTCTTCACACATGCCGGTCCGGAGATAGGGGTGGCATCAACCAAGGCCTTTACCACCCAGGTGGTGACACTGGCCATGATCTCCTTTGAGATGGGATACCGCAAGGGACTCATCGACGAGGCGCGCTACCGTGAGCTGATAGGTGAGCTGACATCTCTCCCTGAGAAGGTTGAGAAGGCTCTCCAGGTGAATGACAAGGCGCTGGAGCTTGCAAAGATCTACAAGGACTCGACCAATGCCCTTTACCTGGGCAGGGGCCTGCTCTATCCTGTAGCCCTGGAGGGAGCCCTGAAGCTGAAGGAGATATCATACATTCACGCTGAGGGTTACCCGGCAGCCGAGATGAAACACGGACCTATAGCCCTCATTGATGAGCATATGCCCGTTGTGGTTGTGGCCACAAAGGAGAACTCTTATGACAAGATAGTAAGCAACATACAGGAGGTCAAGGCAAGAAAGGGCAAGGTGATAGCTGTTGTCACTGAGGGTGACCAGGTGATCAGCCGCATGGCCGATTATGTGCTGGAAGTGCCAGATGCAGCCACTGTTTTTGCCCCGGTGCTGGCGGTGGTACCGCTGCAGCTGCTCTCTTACCATATTGCCGTTCTGCGCGGATGTGACGTTGATCAACCCCGGAACCTGGCAAAGTCTGTCACTGTAGAGTAAAAAAAGAAAGGATATCATGGCTGACGGATACAGAAGTCTCAGCATCGGTGAAATAAGGGGTCTGGAAGCCGCGGGTTGCAGAAGCAACTCATGGGAGAGTGTCTTTGTCAAGGACCCCTTCAACGCCGAGAGGATACAAAATGTAACCTTCACCGGTACGGTCAGGCTGGGGCACTTCAACGGCATTGCGCGCGAGAGATGCGGGTTGCCGCTGCTGCACGGCATAAAGAATGCTCACATACACAACTGCACGATAGGTGACAATGTCACCATTACCGACATCACCGGGTTCATAGCCAATTACGATATAGGCGAGGGGGTTGTGATCAGGAACTGCGGTCATATCTCAACCGAGGGCCGCACCTCCTTCGGCAATGGCACCCGTGTGGCGGTACTCAATGAGACCGGCGGGAGAGAGGTACCCATCTGGGACCGGCTGACATCGCATATGGCTTACATAATCACCCTGTACAGGCACCGGCCTGCAGCCATTGAGGTGACAGAGAAGCTGATAGCCGACTACACCGAGCAGGTGAGGTCGGACCGGGGTGAGATAGGGTCAGGTTCATATATTGCCGGATGCGGCACAATCAAGAACGTCAGGGTGGGCAACGGTGCCGTGATCGAAGATGTGTCACGGCTGGCAGAGGGGTCTGTAAACAGCACCTTCAAAGACCCGGTATTTATCGGCAATGATGTGATCATGGATCACTTTATCATCTGCTCCGGGTCAAAGGTCAATGATGCCGCCGTGATCGACAAGTGCTTCATAGGGCAGGGATGCACCCTCTCAAAGCAGTATTCGGCAGAGAACTCACTCTTCTTTGCCAACTGCGGCGGATACCACGGTGAAGCATGCTCCATATTCGCAGGACCCTTTACCGTCACCCACCATAAGTCGACGCTGCTGATAGCCGGTATCTTCTCATTCATGAATGCCGGCAGCGGATCAAACCAGAGCAACCATATGTACAAGCTCGGGCCCATACACCAGGGTATCATGGAGAGAGGATCAAAGACAACATCCGACTCGTATGTGCTGTGGCCATCGCGCATAGGCCCCTTCACGCTGGTGGTGGGCCGCCATTACCATAATGTGGACACCACCCAGTTTCCGTTCTCATACCTCACCGAGGTGAGCTATGAGTCTCAGCTGATACCGGGGATCAACCTGCGTTCCGTGGGTACCATCCGTGACGCACAGAAGTGGCCAAAGCGCGATGCCCGCAAAGACCAGAAGAAGCTTGACCAGATAAACTACAACCTGCTCAGTCCCTTTACCGTGGGCAAGATGATGAAGGGAAGGGAACTGCTGCGCAAGATGCTCGGTGAGCATCCCGGTGAGCAGGTTCTCGCTTTTGACAGGATGAGGATGAAGACCTCTGCCGCCGAACGCGGCATCACCCTGTACCAGATGGGTATCGACAAGTTCATAGGCAACTCGGTGATAAAAAGGCTTGAAGGGACAGAATTCAAATCAGACGATGAGATTCGTGCCAGGATGAAGCCCGAAGGCAGGGATGGTACGGGCGACTGGATTGACATGTCAGGACTGATCACCCCGCTGAGCGCCATTGAGGAGCTGCTCTCATCGATTGAGAAGCGGGAGATGAAGAACGCCGATGCCATCAACAAGAGCTTCGAGTCGATCCACAAACGCTATTATGAACTGGAGTGGGCCTGGGTCTATGACCGCCTGCCGGAGGAGACCGGCAAGCCCAATGAGGAGCTTACTGCCTCCGATATCGTTGACATAGTGGAGCGGTGGAAGAAGAGCGTGGTTGATCTTGACAGGATGCTCTACGAGGATGCACGCAAGGAGTTCACTCTCTCATCCATGACCGGCTTCGGCATCGACGGTGACGACGAGGTCAAGAAGCGCGATTTCGAGCAGGTTCGGGGCGACTTCGAAAAAAACAGCGTGGTGCTCGCCATCCTCGATCATATAAAGGATAAGACGGAACTGGGGGATGAGCTTATTGCCCGACTGCGGAAGCAGTGATCACTTTAGTCCAACTTCTTAGGGGCGCAAGACAACTGCCGACTGCCGACTGCTGACTGCCAACTGATATCGACTGCCGACTGCTGACTGCCAACTGCCGGCTGATTTCGACTGCCGACTGCCGACTGCCAACTGCCGGCTGATTTCGACTGCCGACTGCCGACTGAGGAGTGCCGACTGCCAACTACCTCCTGCCATACATCTCCTCGTAGTACTTCGCGTAGTCTCCCGAGATGATGGCGTTCAGCCATTTTTCATTTGCCAGGTACCAGTCGACGGTTATGGAGAGTCCCTGCTCAAATGTCACCGAGGGTTTCCATCCCAGTTCTCCCTGCAGCTTGCTGCTGTCAATGGCATAGCGGAGGTCATGGCCTGCACGGTCGGTCACGTATGTTATCAGATTTTCGGAGCTGCCCGCGCTCCTGCCCAGCTTCTCATCCATGATCTGGCAGAGGAGGCGTACGAGGTCGATGTTCTTCCACTCATTGTCACCGCCAACATTATATGTCTCGCCCGGCGTACCGCTGTGGAAGATGATGTCAATGGCTGCTGCATGATCCTCCACATAGAGCCAGTCGCGGATGTTCTCGCCCTTACCATAGACGGGAATCGGCTTCATCACTTTTATGTTGTTGATGGTAAGGGGTATAAGCTTCTCGGGAAACTGGTTCGGACCGTAGTTGTTGGAGCAGTTTGAGATTACAAAGGGCAGTCCGTATGTGTTTCCGAAGGCCCTGACCATATGGTCTGAGCTGGCCTTTGAGGCCGAATAGGGGCTGCGCGGGTCATAGGCCGTCTGCTCGGTGAAGAAACCGCCGTGCTCCAGCGAGCCGTAGACCTCATCAGTTGAGATGTGGTAGAAGATCCTGCCTGCACCGGTGGCGGGGACGACGTCGCGAAAAGCCGTCAGCAGGTTGACGGTGCCCATTATATTGGTCTGTATGAACTCGTCGGGCGAGGAGATAGACCTGTCGACGTGCGACTCTGCTGCGAGGTGGATGACCCCGTCGAACCTGAACTCATCGAAGAGGGCGTTAACCGCCTTCTTATCCACTATGTCAATCTTGCGGAACTTGTAGTTTGGTTCCTTCCCGATGTCGGTGAGGTTGCCGAGGTTACCCGCATAGGTGAGCTTGTCAGCGTTGACAATTGAATAGTCAGGGTATTTTTTCACAAACAGCCTGACGACGTGTGATCCTATGAAACCAGCTCCGCCGGTGATGAGTATGCTTCTTTTCATGATTCCTTGTTTTTCAGACTATTTTCCCAGCGCCATGCAGTCTCCATGGCTTCTCCGAGGGTTATCTCCGTCTTCCATCCCAGCTCCCTGTTGGCCAGGGAGGGGTCAGCCCATATCTTTTCAATGTCACCGGCCCTTCTTCCGGTGATGGTATATTTCAGCTTCACACCCGTAGCTTTTTCGAAGGCTGCTATTGCCTCCAGCACGGATACTCCCGTGCCCGTGCCGAGGTTAAAGACCTCGTAGTTGGTTTTGTTCTCTCCTGCAATAAGCCTTCGCAGTGCCACCACGTGTGCCCGGGCCAGGTCAACCACGTGGAGATAATCGCGTATGCATGATCCGTCGGGTGTGTCGTAGTCGTTGCCGAACACCTTCAGCTCATCACGCAGTCCTATGGCTGTCTGTGTGATGAATGGCACCAGGTTCTCAGGCACGCCTCGCGGCAGCTCTCCGATATGTGCTGTAGGGTGTGCTCCTATGGGGTTGAAGTACCGGAGTGAGATGGCCTTCTGGCCGGGCCTGGCAGCCATGGTGTCACGAATGATGATCTCCCCGGCCTGCTTTGTAAAACCGTAGGGTGAGGCAGCTTCCTGTACGGGTGAGGACTCCGTTACCGGGAGCACCTCAGGCTCGCCGTAGACGGTGCATGATGAGGAGAAGACCATGGCCGGTGTTCGGTGCTGTTCCATCACCTCCAGGAGGTTGATGAGCGACAGGAGGTTATTCCTGTAATAGTCAAGCGGCTTCTTCACAGACTCTCCCACCGCCTTGTAGGCGGCAAAGTGGACAACGGCATCTACAGGAGCCTCGGCGGTGAATATCTCATCAAGCTTTGCGCGGTCACACAGATCCTCATTGTAAAAGCGCGGCCTGACGCCGGTGATGGCATGGATGCCGTCGAGAACGGAAGCATCCGAGTTGTACAGGTTGTCAATGATAACCACCTCGTACCCCTCCACTATCAGCTCAACGGCTGTGTGAGAGCCGATGTAGCCTGTGCCCCCTGTGACTATGATCTTTTTTTGCATCAGAGACTCCAGTATGTCAGCCATTTCATTTTATTTCTGTATATCCCCTTGAGATCTACCAGTATACC
>JAVEXM010000137.1:0-6181 GCA_034004025.1 Bacteroidales bacterium | reverse complement strand
CAACAAGATGATAGACAACGGCCTGATTGAAAGGCTGGAGTTTGTTCTCGCAAACAGTTACATGAGGCTAACTTATACCGAGGCTGTCAAGATCCTTGAATCTGCCGGCCGCAAATGGGAGTATCCTGTTGGCTGGGGCCGTGACCTGCAGGCAGAACATGAAAGGTTCCTTGTTGAGACTCACTTCAAAAGGCCCGTGATACTCACCGACTATCCTATGAGCATCAAGGCATTTTACATGAAGCAGAATGATGACGGCAAGACGGTGAGGGCAATGGATGTGCTCTTCCCCGGCATCGGCGAGATTATCGGCGGATCGCAGAGGGAGGAGGAGATGGACAGGCTGACACGAAGAATCCGGGAGCTGAACCTTCCTCTCAAGGACCTCTGGTGGTACCTTGACACCAGGAAATTCGGCACTGCACCGCACTCAGGGTTCGGCCTTGGCTTCGAGCGACTGATACTGTTCATGACAGGGATGTCAAACATACGTGACGTGATTCCGTTCCCGCGTACACCGCGGAATGCAGAATTTTAAAATGTTTAACCTCAGGCGCCATGCTCGACCAGAAACTCCAGCAAAAGCTGCTTCAGAAGCTCTCCCCGCAGCAGATCCAGATGATCAAGCTGCTGGAGGTGCCTGCCATGCAGCTGGAGCAGCGGATCAAGAAGGAACTGGAGGAGAATCCCGCACTCGAGGAGGGGCCTGATGAAGACGATGTACAGAACGGAGATGAGGATGATGAGATAGATCCCGAACAGGCAGAAAGGGACCAGGAGGAGTTTGCACTTGACGATTACCTGAACGAGGAAGACATCCCTGACTACCGCCTCCAGGTAAACAACACCTCAAAGGATGATGAGCGGCGTGACGAGATTCCGTATGCAGCAGGATCATCATTCCACGAAAGCCTTATTCAGCAGTTCAACCTGCGCACTGACACCGAAAGGGAGGAGGCGCTGGGTGAGTATATCATAGGCAATATAGACGACGACGGCTACCTCCGCCGCGAGGTTGAGAACATGGTCGATGACCTCGCCTTTCTCCAGAACATTACAACCGATGAGGATGAGCTTAACGCCATCCTGAAGATAATACAGGACCTTGAGCCGGCAGGTGTCGGGGCGCGTGACCTTCGCGAATGCCTGCTCCTTCAGATTGAGAGGAAGGACCAGTCAGTGCAGTCAGTGGCACTCACCAGGAAAGTACTGACTGACTATTTCGAGGAGTTCTCAAGGCGTCACTATGAGAAGATAATGAACAGGATGGGAATAGGTGAGCCGGAGATGAAAGGGGTCATTGATGAGGTACTCAGACTCAATCCCAAACCAGGCGGCACCGTCAGTGATCCGTTTGCCAGGACGGCGCAGCATATAATTCCCGACTTCATACTTGAGCAGAATGACGGCGATCTGGAGCTCAGCCTCAACAACAGGAACATCCCCGAACTGAAGGTAAACAGGGGCTACAGCGAGATGCTTGAGTCATACTCGCACGACAAGAAAGCCGGCAGGCAGAACCGTGACGCCATCATGTTCGTGAAGCAGAAGCTTGATGCCGCCAGGTGGTTCATAGATGCCATGAAGCAGAGGCAGAATACGCTGCTGCTGACTATGAACGCCATCCTGGAATACCAGAAGGATTATTTCGCCGAAGGCGATGATACAAAGCTCAAGCCCATGATACTCAAGGACGTGGCAGAGATGACCGGGCTTGACATATCAACTGTCTCACGCGTTGCGAACAGTAAATACATACAGACCCATTTCGGCATCTTCCCGCTGAAGTTCTTCTTCTCAGAGGGGATGCAGACCGATGCCGGAGACGAGGTCTCCACGCGTGAGATCAAGAGGATACTGCAGGAGTGCCTCAGCAATGAGGATAAGCGCAGGCCGCTGACCGACGAAAAGCTGACGGAGATACTCCAGGAGAAGGGGTACCAGATAGCACGGCGTACAGTGGCCAAATACAGGGAGCAACTGAATATACCGGTTGCAAGGATGAGGAAGGAGATAAAATGAACGCAGTGGCAGGCAGCCGGCTGAAAAGGGCGGCTGAGATACTTTCGGTGGTCTTTCACCCGATATTTATCCCGTTGTACGGGCTGATAATCATTTACAGTGCCAATACCCTGCACTCATTTCTGCCACTACAGCTCAAGAGAATGATTTTCATCCTGGTGATGGCCAACAACGTGCTTCTGCCCATGGCCCTTGCGACGGTTCTGTATGCCAGGGGCGCCATCAACACTTTCAATGCACGTGACCGCAACGAGAGGGTGCTGTTGCTCACCTTCTCGCTGGTGATGTACAGCCTGACGGCGTTTCTCCTTTTCAGGATGCAGGTTCCCGGATTGTTCCGTGCCTTCTTCATTGCAATAGCAGTGGTAACCCTGATCACCCTGCTGATCACCGTTTTATACAGGATTTCACTCCATGCGTCCGGCATCGGAGGACTGCTGGTCCTGGTGCTGTTCATGGCCGGACTGTATCATATCAGCATGGTCTGGCAGGCCGTGGCCGTGCTGCTCGCGGGAAGTGCGGTGCTGTCGTCAAGGATCTATCTCGGCGATCATTCGCCTTCGGAGGTATGGTCAGGGTTCTTCGCCGGTGCGGTGATAATGGGTCTGTCACTGTTTCTTATTCTCAAGTAAAAGGGCTATTGTCTTTTCAAGCAGTGGCAGAGGGTCCGGAAGAGCTTCCGGAGTTCCTGTAACCGGGGCAGTGTTTCCCATCGCGAATGCAACCAGCTTCTCAAGCCTGTTTTGCTTCATAGTGACAAAGCCGAAGCGGCCGTCAAGGTGCCGGCCGATGTATTCCTGCTCAGTCTGGCCCGGGGTGGGAATCAGGACGGCACCCCTGCGCAGGGATACCAGCTCCATCACTGAAGTGTAGCCGGCTCTTGTCACCACCAGGGATGCCCCGGAGATTATGCGGCGCATGGTAGCGGTGGAGGGAGCAGTTATTATATGCAGTTCCGCGCCCGGTGGTGGAGGTATTCTTAAAGGGGTGGCAGTCATCACCGCAAGCGGAATTCTGCCTGCGGCAACTGTTACTTTTTCAAGCAGGAGGGAGCGCTGTGGCTCAGGACCTGACAGGATGAGGCAGGCGTATTTCTCCGGCAGGGAAGTCAAATCCCCGGGTCTGTCACTGCCCTCGCCAGCTGGCTCTTCACCGCTCTCTCCGGACATATAACTGCCTGTCACGGCAAACCTTGACAGGGGTCCCATGTATGTCAATTTTCCCGGCATTCTGCCTCCGTGCGAAAGCCTGCCGGACAGATTAACCTCTCCCGGATAGTCGGGCACAATGCAGAGGTTGTACCTGTTTATTATTATCCGGTGTGCCCATTCGGCAACAGGTTCGAGCCACCTCAGGAACCCCGGAAAAACAATCCTGACCTGGTGAGTGACATAGACAGAGAAGATATCCCTGTTATAAAATCCAAACCTGTTATCGGAGATAATCACTGATGGCCCGGTCTCCCTTATCAGCCGTCGGAGGACGGAGTGCTCCTTCACCGCAGAGGCAACAACAAGGGGCATTTGCATGAAGACGGAGACATACTGCGGTAAAAACCGTGAGTACCTGATCCTGAGGCCGGGCATCTCAATCATGGTGACTCCGGGCAGTTCCCTCCATGCCATCCGCAGCAGGTATGCGTCAGCTGCAAAAATAACCTCACAGCCTCTGCGCTGCAGCTCCCGCGCAAGCGGTATCATCCTTCCGGCGTGGCCGAATCCCCAGCTCAGAGGGCTGATGAGGACCTTCAGGCGGTTCATGGTTTTATCCCGAGACGGAGGTGGCAATGCCCAGCGCGTTGACCCTTCGCGCAATGGCATTGAGTTCACTCACGGGCACTTTTTGAAGGTTGTGTCCCAATGGCGTGTCGCGGTGGATCGTATATATCATCACCTGCTGCGGCCTGAGCCTGGAAACAGCCTCAATCCATGCGGCGATTTCCTCCTCCGTGGTGTTGTCAACCGGCCGCCCGTCGCATTCACCCCTGACAAACAGTGTCTGGATGATGAATTTTCCGTCAAAATCCTTCACAAGCTCTTCGAAGCGTCCAATATCAACCCTGGCATGCGGCTGATTCAGCTGCATAACCGTACCGGGAATGGCAGAGTCAAGCTTGAGCATGTTCATGTCGACTTTCTTCAGTGCTTCGCGGACGCTTTTCCTGTGCAGCATCGAGCCGTTGGAGAGTACCGATACCCTTGCCGCAGGGAAGAACTCATCGCGAAGTGCCAGGGAGTCGTCTATAATCCCGGCGAATGCCGGATGAAGTGTCGGTTCACCGTTGCCGGCATAGGTGATGACGTCGGGAGCCGTTCCCTTTTCCTTCATTTCTGAAAGTTTCTTTCTGAGGGCGCCGTATACTTCCCGCCGGGAGGGGAGCTTCTCCGCCGGGCCTGTTTCGCCGGGGGTCCAGCCGCATTCGCAGTAGATGCAATTATATGAGCATACCTTTCGGCTGACGGGAAGGAGGTTTATCCCGAGGGAGACGCCCAGCCGGCGGCTGCTCACCGGACCGAACACGATGCTGTCAAAGAGGAAAGTGGGCATTCTGCTAAGAACTGATCAAGGGTACAAATTTACAATAATCTCCGCACCCTGCTTTCGGGCAGAATGCGCATGTTAACCAGGTCAAACGGCTCGACGAGCAGCAGTCCCGGGCGCTTGCCCGGTTCTATCGAGCCCAGGAGGTCGTCCATCTTAAGGGCACGTGCGCCGTTGATTGTGCCCCACCTGAATATCTCTGCGGCAGGTATTTCAGGCGCCGACTCCTGCAGCAGGTGCAGCTCTGAGATCATGCTGAGCCTGCCGGTGGAAGCCAGGCTGTCAGTGCCGACCACGATCCTGTCCGTCACCTCCCTGAGCATGGCTGCCGGAGGCATTTTCCCGGAGATATACATATTTGACGAGGGGCACAGGCAGAACCATGTGTTGCCTGCGGCTGCAACCGTTCCGGCTTCTTCCCTGGTGATCACTGTGTTGTGTATAAGCAGTATTTCAGAGGCCAGCCCTGACAATTCAACGGCTTTTACCGCATGGCCCTGCGTCATTTTCCGCTCGTCGTCCGATTCCAGGAAATGGACCGAGATGACTGATACCGGTGAAATATGTTCCCTGATAAGTTGTGAAAGCGGTTCTGATACCGAGTAGAAGGAGTGGGGGGTCACCTGCACCGGAAGCGCGTGCGCTGTCATTTCACTGACGACTTTCAGCGCTCCGTTCATCCGGGTTTCAGCCAGGGAGGGGTCGAGGCCGAACACCTCCGCAAAGGTTTGGTACCGTATCGGGCTCTCCCGCTTTACAGCTGCCGTGACGGTCATATTGGATATATCGCCGCAGGCCACAACCCCGCCTTGATGCATCTCCCTGTCTGCCCGGCGTGCTTCGGAGAGGATCTCTTCCTGCGATGCTTCGCGCCTGTCGCGCACCGAAACAATGAACTCACTTAGTCCGCCCCCGGCAGGAATCAGGTCCCTCATGTGCGAGAGTTCAAGGTGGGCATGACAATTGACAAGGCCGGGGATAATGACCCCGTTGTAGAACTCCGTAGCTGAAGTCTCGGTGAGGTTGCCGCCGGTATCCTCCACAGAGACAACCGTGCCGTCGTCAGCAACGGTTATGACGCCTCTCCGGAGTGGCCTTCCGGCCGAGGTGAACAGGTACTGTGCCGATATCCTTCTCACTCTATCTGGGATGCGGAGTCACCGGAATATACTATGCTGATATTCGCAACCCGGGCATGTTTTTCCCATTTGCCGGGCTGGTTGTCATGGTTCATGAGCCATCCGCGGAGCCTGGCACCGGGGATGCTGTCAAGCCTGTGGCTTATCTGAACCTTGCGGAACATGCCGTCCTTCTCAAGGAAAAACTCCTGCCAGTAATCGCGCTTCTCCTCACCGGTACTGTCGGGATAGCTGAAATAAACGGTAACCCTCGGATTCAGGCTCTGGTCATCAGTAAAGATGCGTATGTCGGCATTGAGAACGTACTCGCCAGGTTTTTCCACGGGTAGGTCGAACCAGACCGGGTCCCTTGGAAAATCCTCCGGGAAACTGTAGCTGACCTTTCCGGGCCAGAGGTTTTCCTCTATTTTATCTACAGGATTCTGTTCCGTCATCACCACCGTTTCCATCTCAAGCAGGTTCCCGGTGACCCTGTCATA
>JAVEXM010000136.1:0-6189 GCA_034004025.1 Bacteroidales bacterium | reverse complement strand
GGCCGCCCCAACGTGGGTAAATCAACCCTCTTCAACCGGCTCACCGAGAGCCGTGACGCCATAGTAAATGAGGTGAGCGGGGTGACACGCGACAGGCACTACGGAAAGGTCACATGGAACGGGGTGGAGTTCTCGGTCATTGATACCGGCGGTTTCGTGGAGAACTCGGCAGATATCTTCGAGAGTGAGATCAACAGGCAGGTTAAACTGGCCATCAGTGAAGCCGATGTGATCATCTTTATGGTCAACGTTGAAGACGGCATCCACGAGCTTGACAAGTCCGTCGCAGAGCTGTTGCGAAAAACGCAAAAGAAGGTGATCCTTGTGGTCAACAAGGTAGACAACAACCAGCGTCTGCTTGAGGCAGCCGAGTTTTACGCACTGGGACTGGGCGACTATTTCACCGTCAGCTCGGTGAGCGGCAGTGGCACCGGTGATCTGCTCGACGAGGTTGTGCGTCAGTTTCCGGATATTCCCGACGAACCTGCCGAAGAACTGCCAAGGGTGGCCGTGGTGGGACGCCCCAATGTGGGAAAGTCGTCACTGGCCAATACACTGCTGGACGAAGAGAGAAATATTGTCACACCTGTGGCAGGTACCACCCGCGACTCCATTGACAGCCTCTACAATAAATTCAACTACAGATTTTACCTGGTTGACACTGCAGGCCTGCGCAAGAAAGCCAAAGTAGGCGAGGATATAGAGTTTTACTCAATCCTCAGGTCCGTAAGATCAATTGAGGAGAGCGACCTCTGCCTTCTGCTGATCGACGCCACCCGCGGCATTGAATCACAGGACCTCAGCATTCTCAACATCATTCAGAAAAACAACAAGGGTGTCATCATCCTTGTCAACAAGTGGGACCTGGTAGAGAAAGAGACCAACAGTGCACGCGATGTAGAGGCAGAGATCAGGTCACGCACGGCTCCCTTCACCGACTACCCGGTGCTCTTCATCTCTGCCATCACCAGGCAGAGGGTTCACAAACTGCTTGAGCTTATCATGGAGGTCTATGAGAACAGGCGAAGGAAGATTTCTACTTCGAAGCTCAACGAGGTGATGCTGGAACACATAGCCAAAACACCTCCACCCTCACTCAAGGGAAAACATATAAAGATCAAGTATGTGACCCAGCTCCCTGCCGCCTACCCCACTTTCGCATTCTTCTGCAACTTCCCCCAGTATGTCAAGGAATCATACCGGCGGTACATTGAAAACAGGCTCAGGGAGAGCTTTAATTTCACCGGCGCACCTGTCAAAGTTTATTTCCGAAAAAAATGAATTGGTCGCCACGGTAAATCCGGGCAACGGTCCTGATTTTAATTTGACTGCCGGATATAAGGGGATTTTATGTAAGTTTGGTGTGGTTTTTGCGGCAATAACGATTCTGAAAGGCATGAAAAGAGCAACGGTAATAGTGTTTCTGGCTGTCGTCCTCGCCATGGCGTCGTGTACTCCTGTTGAGAAGCTGCCGCCTGAACCGATGATTGAATTCAGGAGCTTCACCCTCTTTGATACTGTTTTGCTTGATAATGAAGCGAAGGCAGGCAGGCTGATCTTCTACTTTGAAGACGGCGACGGTGATGTGGGACTGGATGATCCTAATGATCCGCTCTATGAGCCTTCCAGTAACCTGTTCATGCAGCTCTACCGCAAAAACGGTGAGATCTTTGAGCTTGCCGATCCCTCAGATCCGCTCTATCCATATAACTTTCGTATACCCTATCTTGAAACCGGCGGGCAGAACAGGATATTGAAGGGCACCATTGAGGTGACGATAGAATACCTGCTCTTCAATGATGATGATACCTTTTACTACGACTTCTGGATCAGTGACCGCGGAGGGAACCTCAGCAACACCGCAACCACCTGTGTGATCAGCCTGGGAGAGACCGGCCCCTGCGTAGAGGAGTGATCAGACTTTCAGTCCCATGAACAGAAAATAGACTGACTGCTTCCCCGGGGCAGGCTAATTATACCTTCAGTCCCATGAACAGAACGTCATCGACCTGCTCATTCTTACCCTGCCATTCATAGAAGAATTCCCTGACCTGCTTTTCCTGTTCCGCCATCGGCAGCGGCCTGATGTCATCTATGAGCATCTTCAGCCTGCTGACCTTCATCTTCTTGCCTCCCTCTCCCCCGAACTGGTCGCAGTAGCCGTCAGTGAAGAGATAGACAATGTCTCCCTCCCTGAGGTGATACTCCTGGTCGTCAAAGAATTTCTCGGTGTATGATTCACCTCCCACCGAGGAGCGGTTGCCCCTGACATAGTGCTGCTCGCCGTCAATGACGAGTATCACCGGCCTCATGGCCGAAGCAAAGACCAGGTGCCTGGTCCGGATATTGAACTCACACACCACGATGTCCATGCCATCATTGGAGGCCTCAAGCTCCTGGTTCTGGTTGAGGGTTGAAAATATCTGCCTGTCTAGTTCATGCAGCACCTGCGACGGCCTGGTCATCTTCTTCACCGTGATGATATCCTGCAGCAGTGCGGTGCCGATCATTGACATGAAGGCCCCCGGCACTCCGTGGCCCGTAGAGTCGGAGCAGACAACCATGAACCTGTCCTTGTCGATCCAGTCGAACCAGAAGAAGTCACCGCTGACAATGTCACGCGGCAGGAAGAAGACGAAGGCATCGTTGAAGACTGTAGCCAGCCTGTTTGTATCGGGGAGCACGCTGCTCTGTATTCGCTTTGCGTAGGTGATGCTCTCTGTAATGTCAAGGTTCTTCTGTGCCAGCTCCTCCTTCTGCTGATACACCTCAGCAGTACGTTTGCGCAACTCACTCTCAAGGAATTCACGCTGCTTCCTGTGTGCTCTCTCACGGAGCCTGATGACCACCCAGGCTGCTGCGGCCACCAGGGCCAGCATTGAAAGAATGAACCACCATCTCTCTGTGAAAGGCTTCTGTATCAACAGACTGAATGATGCAGCTGAGGCGTTGTCGGGGTCATCTCTTGTATAAGCCTCCACTACAAACCTGTAGTGGCCGTCACTGAGCCTGTAGGTGACGGACCTGTCAGTTGTCACCTCTCCCCATCCCTCGTCAAAATTCTCGAGCCTGCTCCTGTATATGACATTGAGCGGATCGCGAAGCGAAATACCCGCATATCTGACCCCTACAGTGTATGATGACCTGTACGGAAGAGAGTAACTCTCGCGCAGCGGGTATTCGATGTTGTTTATCACCACGGAGACTATCACTGCCTGGGGCTGGGCGGTGCTCATCTCATCGAGTGAAGCACGGTATGCCACGATGCCCTCTGTCGTTCCCACATAGACAGTACCGTCAGGCGTCTCAGCCATGGCGTTGGCCAGGCAATCGCCCACCACTCCGAACTCAGTGCTGAAAGTCCTTACCGACCCGGAAGCAGGATTGATGATTGAGAATCCCTTCTCATGTCCTGTCCAGATGCGGCCGTCAGAGGCAATCAGGGTGCTGTAGCAGTAGTTTGACAGCATGCCGTCGGCAGCGATGAAGTTTAAGAGTGTATCTGCGGCAAAGAGAAACAGTCCGTTCCCCATCGTGCCTGCACAGATGGTTCCGTCAGGCGCAACGTCGATACTGTTGATGCGGTTTCTCATCGGCCCCTCCATAACCATTCCCTCGGTGCGCACGCCTCCTGTAATGTGTATGTAGCATAACCTGTCGGTCTCTGTGGCCACCAGCACCTCTCCCGGCCTGTTCAGCACCACCTGCGACACGTTGTTGTGAGGAAGCATCTCCCAGGTTGTATAGTGTGCCTTCTGCTCCCCTGATTCCCTATCGATCAGTACTACCCCGTTCATAGTCGCCAGCCAGACGTTGTCACCGTCAGGTGCTACCGAGTTGATGCGGTTCTGTGCCGGGTTGCCGGAGCGATAGAGCTGCCTCAGCGCTCCGTCAGCCTCCAGCAGCCAGAGCCCCGAACCCGCAGTACCTATCCATATGTTTCCTGCTTCATCCGCTGCCCATGAGGCTATGCCGGTGCCGCCGGTCCTTGCTGTCAGCGGCCGGTAGTTTTCAAAAACGCCCGTCTCCGGGTTATAGTCATAGAGTCCGTTGCGGGTTCCCATCACTGTCTTTCCACCGGACATGCCGATGAAGTTTATCTCCTTGTGCGCGGCGGGAACATGAAACGAAAATGCGTTTGTGGTTACTGCGGCCAGACCTCTGTTGAAGAGCCCTATCCAGAGATTGTTCTCACGGTCGCGGAAGACCGTTCTTATGTCATTGTCGGCCAGTCCTGAAGCGATGTCATAGGCCGGCACAGTCGTCCACGACGAGTAATCTTCACTGAAGACGGTCCTGAGCACTCCTGCCTCACGTGTGGCAACCAGCAGTGACCTGTCGCCGGAGGTAACCAGGTCAGGTATCCGCAGGTTCATGAAGGCAGTGTCGGCGATGGCTTCGGCTCTCATAATGCCGTCAGCGCGCCTGATCATATATAGTCCCGCACCGTCGGTACCGGCAAACCAGCTGTTAACGTCCGTCTGCTTCACCGTCTGCACCCAGGTGTACTCCAGCTCGGGGAATGTGTGGCTGATTACAGCATCGTTGCCGCTGACGGCCATAAGATGAAGGTTATCCTGTGTGGCAGCCAGAACGGTATCGCGCCCTGCGAAGGCAATGTCAAACAGTATCAGCTCCTCCGGCATCGACAGCCGGGTGATCTTCCCGCCGCCGGCATCCGTCCTGTAGATACCACTGGTCTGGGTGATGATCCACACCCTGCCGTCAGGACCTTCGGTAATGCGGTTTATCCTGTCAGCCTCAACGCCGGTCACACGCTCGGGAAAACCCCCTGCGCCTGCGGTGAAGAGTGACCCGTCAGTCAGCCCGATCCACATCGTGCCACCGGCATCACAGAAGAGGGCATTGGGATAACCTGTTGAGAGGGTATCAGGCAGTGCCACGGGGTGAAAATCAAACCCGTCATAGCGGTAGAGTCCGGTCTCCAGACCGAGCCAGAGCAACCCGTCTCCGTCCTGCTCAATTACATTCAGGTAACTGCCGGGCAGACCGGTGTTGACGTCATAGGTCCTGTAACTGTATGTCTGGGCCTCCGCCCGGTACGGCAGCAGAAGCTGTATCATAAAGACACAGAAGAGTGCCGCTGAAATGCCTGCGTTTCTGATCATGCCTATCTCTTGGGGACGACCTTTATCCGGGGTTTATAGACTGGCACACCACCTATCGGTGCGCTGAAGAACTGAAGGTTCTCACCATACTGGTTCTCCACGGTCATCACTACATTATTGTTTTTCACCAGCTCGTCACTTCTCTTGTAGAACCGGAAGTCAAGCGATTTGCCTATCTCCGCCTCCAGGATGGGCATCCGCGCCTCAGTCCATGTATCTTCACCGGAGAGGGGCAACGACTGTCCCTTGCGTTCAACCGACACAACTATGAATTCGCCGTCACTGTCCCAGTCGAAGTTCCTCTGCCGGATGTAAACACATCCGCTGTCAATAAAGGGATAGATATGAGAGACGAACGATGTGTCATTGTTGTTCCACATCCTGAACGTATATTCATAGGTGAAGGCGTTGGCGCCCTCGATGGGCACATTGGCATCGGACCTCCTGGAGAGGGCATACCTGTACAGGTTGCCGTCGTCACCGGCAACGCCGTCACATATAATCTTGAATACGTTGCTTGAGAACTTCGGATAGTACTCACCGTCGGCAGGATTGAAAGGCCCGAAGGTAAACCATCGCTCATCAAGCCTGGGATCCATCCCGAAAGCACGGGTTGCAAGCATGACGCCGCTCTTGTAGTTGCCAACCGGGTCTATGCCCTTGGCCTCAGGGTCAGTGTAACAACCCTTGCCACCGTATACGGAATATACCATACGGGTATCCCAGAAGTTGTTCAGCTCATCGGTCTTGCCTCCGATGTCAGGGTCGTAGATCCTGATGTAGAATGGATCCTTATAATCAACCGGAATAGTAAAGAAGAAAGTCTGGGAAAAATCGTCATCTCCCCATGACGTTGCGGCCCTGGGTCCGAAGGTTATCAGGAAGGGTACGTTCTCATCCGGACCGGGCACCTCCTGGGCGTTGACCAGTACCGGGACGGTTAGGGTAAGGACAAGAATAAGTGACAGTATATAGGGTATAAGTCTCATTTTCGTACGCAAATGTAATTAATTTCCTTCAGGGACAACCTCTATATCCCTGCAGACACAAACCTCCCGGA